>JAGLOH010000083.1 GCA_023139025.1 Candidatus Heimdallarchaeota archaeon
TTGAGGACTTTACAACTTTCATGAATGCTGTTATAGATCAGCCAGCTTTCAACAACATTAGCAAGTATATAGACTATGCAAAAAACTCTGATGAAGCTGAAATTATCACAGGTGGGAATTATGATGATTCAAAAGGATATTTTATTGAACCAACAACTATCGTTACTTCTAATCCTAAATTCAGAACAATGGAAGAAGAGATCTTTGGACCTGTTTTAACTATCTATGTTTATCAAGATGATAAATTCAAAGAAACATTGGACTTGTGTAATAATACATCCCCTTATGCATTGACAGGATCTATATTCGCAAAAGATAAGAAAGCTATACAATTAGCAAATAAGATTTTACGCAATGCTGCTGGTAATTTTTACATTAATGACAAACCAACGGGTGCAGTTGTTGGACAACAACCGTTTGGTGGAGCTAGAGCTTCAGGAACAAATGATAAAGCTGGAAGTTACCTTAATCTTCTCAGATGGATTTCTGCACGCACTATTAAAGAAAGCTTCAATCCACCAAAACATTACTCATACGATTATATGAATGAAAGTTGATTTAAGGAACTAAACATAGGAGGAATGCAAATTGGCTAAATCCATAGGAAAACGTATTGAATTTGAATATTTTCTGGATAGAATACCTCTAGAAACTCATCAAATCACTAGTTTTCTCAGAAATCTACTTCTGTCAAATTTTCCTTTTCTAGACGAGGAAGGTAAATTTTGTATTCTTGTTTACTGGACAAACCGAAAGATAGGATCCATAAATCCAATAAGGGATTCCGTCAATTTAATGTTCTGGCGAGGAGATGAATTAGCAGACAAACATAATCTCCTGAAAGGTAGTAATTATTCCATGAGATATATTGAAATCACAAAGATAGATGATGTAGATGCTGATTATATAGTTGAACTTTTTCAGCAAGCACTAGCCTTAAAATAATTAAAGTGTTATACTTCCATTTATCTAAAATAAATCTCAATTTTTATTGTTTCATCAAATAGTTTTAAAATGCTAAAATACCCTTTTTAACTCTTTCTAATGAGAAATTCATCGTTGCTGGTGACTTGTTAAAAGATTTTATGTATACTCTTAACTATAAACAAATTTCATAAGGTGTCTACTATAACTCAACCAAAAGGATATACTGGCAAGATTTTGTGGGCTGACTTATCCTCTAAGGAAATACAAGAAGAATTTCCTGATGAGAAGATTTATCGCAGCTTCTTAGGTGGATATGGCTTAGGTGTTTATTACATCTATAATCGAATTTCTCCTGGATGCGATCCCTTAGGTCCAGAAAATATCTTAGGTTTTTGTCCAGGTCTTCTTACTGGAACCGCTGCTCCTTTCACTGGTAGGTGGATGGCCTGTGGTAAAAGTCCTTTAACTGGAAAAGGAATTACAGTAGATGGAGGATTCTGTAACGGAGGTTGGGGTGATAGCAACTCGGGAGGTTACTTTGGCGCAGCAATTAAACGAGCAGGTTATGATGCAATTTTTGTTACAGGAGCTTCAGATAAACCTGTATATCTTTACATTAACGAGAATTCCTTTGAGTTAAGAGATGCTTCTGATATCTGGGGAAAAGATGCTTTCGAAACAGAGGATTTGCTTAAAGAAAAACACGGAAAAACTGTAAATGTTGCAACCATTGGTGTTGCTGCAGAGAATGAGTCGCTCATTGCAGGGATCGTTAATGATTATGGTCGTATTGCTGCAAGAAGTGGTCTTGGAGCAGTTATGGGGGCGAAGAAGCTTAAAGCTGTTTGTTTAGACGGAAAAACAAAAATTACTGTAGCAGATAAAGAAACAACACAATCTCTTTCCCAGAATTACAGAAGGAATATTACGAAAATGCTAAGTAATAAATTAATAGGTAAAATGCTTCAACTCGCTCCGAAATTTGGATCAATTATGCGAATTATGAAAATGAGTTTTGGTAAAAGTGTCCAAATGGTTATGAAGATTCCAGGTCTGAAAGCAGAAGCTTTGGTTGCTAACTACTTACATAGATTTGGAACAGGTTTTACTCTCCCTATTTCTGTTCCTGTTGGTGATGCTTCAGTTAAGAATTTCAGTGGTACAGGACCAGAAGACTATCCCCAAAGAATAGCCTTGAAGAAAGTAGGAAACACACTTGCTTCGATTGAAACTGTCTCATATGGTTGTTATGGCTGTCCTTTGAGATGTGGTAGAAAGATTACTATACCTGAATTAGGGATAAAAGATTCTCACATGCCTGAATATGAAACACTTGCTTCACTGAGTAGTAATATATTGAATGAAGATCCAATGATGATGATTAAGGTAAATGAATACTTGAATCGTCAAGGGATGGATTCTATTTCTACTGGAGTTATTCTAAGTTTTGTTCTTGAATGTGTGGAAAAAGGTCTTCTAACTAAAGAAGATTTCAAATCAGAGAAATTCCCAGAAGGTTTTCTTCCCCAATGGTATGAGACAGATTATATCTTCCCTCTCTTAGAGATGATGGTTAATCGAGAAGGAATAGGAAATATTCTTGCAGATGGTACTTGGGTTGCTTCTAACAAAATAGCAGGTTCTAAGAATTACGCTATGAATGCTAATGGTCAAGAAATTCCGATGCATGATCCTAGATATATCAAATGGTTTGGCGCAACATATGTTTCAGATCCGACTCCTGGAAGGCATACTGCAGGTGGAATTGATACTTTGATGTTACATCCAGTAGCTCGTTTTACTAAGGAATATAATTTCAAAATCGATAAAAAACTAGAGAAAACAACAAAGAATCACGCATTAGCAGTTCAGTTCACCCAAAGTATTAACGCATTAGGATTGTGTTCTTACTCATTAGCTTGTGGGAGCTACCCTCTTTTTGAACTCATACAAAGCGTATTTGGGTGGGAATTTACACCAGATGAATTTTTACTAATAGGGCAGAGAATACAGACCTTACGTCAGATGTTTAATGCTAGAGAAGGTGCGATAAGACATAAAATACCTAAAAGACTGATTGGAGATCCACCTCTGAAGAAAGGACCCTTAAAGGGAGTTTCATTACCTATTGAAGAAATGATTCAAGGATATTACGAGAATATTGGATTCAGAGAAGATGGGGTTCCTAAAGAAGAAACGTTGAAACTTCTTGATTTAGATTATTGTATCCAAGATCTAGATAATAGTCGAGGACGTTATCAGACCATTGTAAATGAGTATCTTAGGGCTAAAACCTGATACTTCATTGAATGATCCTATTACTAATTTTTTCAGCTGACAAATAGCTATATTTTTATATTACTAATTTTTCAGAATATTCAGAATACTGAATATTACATATTCTAAATATGAGTTGGTTTTGTGAAAATACTAAAATTAACAGGATTCGCGTTTAAAAACGCGTTTAGAAGGAAAATAGTAGCAGCTTTAGCAATAATAGGTATAGCTGTTGCGATAACAATGCAAGTAACGATTAATTCATTTATTGCAGGAATGGACGAAACTTTTAACGACATTTTTTCAGAATTGGTTGGAACATTTCAAATCCAAGAAAGCAATGCTCCCGCATCATTTGCTTCTCAGCTTCCAAGCAATATAACTGAAACAATTATGGATTTTAATAGAAGTGAAGAAATCATAGCTGTAGCTTCAGAACAAACTTTACCATCTACCGTCAACAATTATACAACGATTTTAGGTAAAACGCTTTTTGGAACGCCTATGGGTATAAATATTAGAGGAGTTGAAGATCTTGATCTATTTATGGAAGTGTATTCTGAACTTGATGAACTTACAGAAGGTTCCGAATATTTTAACGCAAGTTTGAACGAGTGTATAATTCCTTATTCACTTTATGAGAACAATTCAGAAGTATTTGATATTGGAAAGACCTTTTCCATTCTTGTCAATACTAGTTATTCCTATGATGTGGAAATAACAGGAATTACTTCATCAGAGCTTGGTGGGATGCAGCAATCGATTATGGTTACAGGATATGATATCTATGTTCCATTACAAGTTAGCCAGAATATCTTGACAGAAATCCTACGAAATGATACGACATCCCATTTTCTACATTATGAAAGTAGAGGGTTGGATAGTACACTATTTTCAAACACAAGTACAAACATCGTAGCAGTTCGTACATCAATCACAAATTCAGCTGATGTCGGTGAATTTATTGAAGAACTAGTTGGATATTTAGAAGAGCAATATTCCGGAATGGAATTTTCTACTTTATCATTAGCATCAGCTCTTGAGACCATGGATGACCTAATGCAAACACAAAATGTTGTTATGACTGTAGTTTCAATCATTATAGTGATTTCAGGAAGTATGGGGGTTATCATTGCTCAACTTGTTGGTGTGGAATCTCGATCTAAGGAGTTTGCAATACTTAAAGCCACAGGCTGGAAAGAAGGGCATATTATCTACTCTGTTATAGTTGAAAGCGTCATTCTAGGAGTAGTAGGATCAATTGTTGGTATTCTTTTAGCATTGGGTGCGATAAATGGTCTAGAAACAATGATCCCGATGGGTGTGATGTCAGCTATTATTACACCTGGAATTATCTTTACTGCTATAGGAATCGCAATGACAATAGGTGTTCTTGGAGGACTATATCCAGGTATTAGAGCCAGTTCTGTTAGACCTATGGAGGTCTTGCAAGGAAGTTAGGTGATTATGATGACAAGCATAGAAGAAACGAAAACAGTTGAAATAGAAACTGGAGCGAATCAAGAATTTGGTGATCTTATAATTGAGATAAAAGATCTATGGAGAAAATTCTTTGAAGATACACCAGCAGAAGTTGAAGCATTAAAAGGAGTAAATTTCAAAGTGAATAGCGGAGAATTTATCACGATTATGGGTCCATCGGGATCTGGTAAATCTACCTTACTTACTATTATTGGTTGCATGGCTCCTTCAACAAGTGGGCAAGTCTTCATTGATGGTATAGAGATTACTCAGATGCCTCAACGAAAATTGAGCGAATTAAGAAAGAATAAAATTGGCTTTGTTTTTCAAGATATTTTTCTCATAGATAAAATATCTGCTCTTGATAATGTTCTCTTACCTCTTTTGCCATATGGTATTAAGAAATCAGACAGAAAACGAGCAATAGAACTTCTCAAAATTGCAGGTCTTGAAGATCGTATGCATCATAAACCAGCTGAGCTTTCAGGAGGTCAGAAACAAAGAGTAGCTATATGTCGAGCTTTGATTAATAACCCTCCAATTGTCTTAGCTGATGAACCCACAGGTAACTTAGATTCACAGACAGGTGCCGAAGTATTAGAATTACTTAGAAAGGTCAACAAGGAAAACGGCGTCACTATATTAGCTGTCTCCCATGATCCAAAACTAGCTGAATTCTCTTCTAGGGATGTAATGATTACAGATGGAGAAATTACTAGAGACAGGATTAATCCATTTAGAAACTAGTATGGATAGTGGTCATTTTGGAAACTAACTCAAAAGATATTGTAGGAAAATATGAAGAAAGATTTATTAGAAGATTAGGGGAGGTAGCTATTCTTCTCCATCTTGCTAAATCTCCTGATGGTTCGCATGCTTACGAAATGCGTTCAAAAGCTTCTGAAATCCTTTTTGAGAAGAGGAAACGAGGTGCGATATTTCTTCAAAGTCATTTGGACATCTTATTTACGATGAAGGAACTTTTGTCACAGTTCAAAGCAGACACTTCAGCTTTTGAAGCAAGTAGAAAGAGTTTAAGAGAGAAAATAGATGATTGTCCAATTTTCAAATACAATCTAAGATTTAAACAAATGCTTGAAGAAAACTACGAGATTAATCAAGAAGACTTGAATTATATAGACGATATAATTGAGGTTCTCGAAGAATCAATTAAGAACATGAAAAAAACTTCAGTGATTTGGAGCAATATTAGTGGGATATATCCTACAATAGAATCTCTGGAAAAAAATGGTTTGATACAATTTGTGAGAAAAGATTCAGAAGGTGATAGATTGAAGAAAATTTACTCTATAACAGAAATAGGTAGAGAATCTTTATCTAGAGTCATGGTTTCCCTTATGGATATATCTTCGTTCATTTTTGAATCAGAAAGAGAAAATATTTTCCATGGAACTGAAGGAATATTATCGTCTAGATTGCTTCCTTTCCGAAAAATATTTCTCAAACTGTCAAAAGATTTGTCTCCCGAATTCAAGAAGAAAATACATTCCTTCAAAGGAAAATCTCATGGTAGACCATTCATTCACATGATGATGGATCAAGGACTAGCTAATCCAAGATTAAATGTTCTCATCAGCCATCCTGAGATGTTAGACGAACACCTTGATGCTACAGAATCTAAAGAAGATAGAAAGATGTTGAAATCTTTTATCAGAAACAGACTGTTGGAGCGGAGAAAAAAAATTGATAAATTATTAGAGCGGTTATAATTGGCGACAACTACTATAGAAAAAGAAATCGACAAAAGTTACGACTATGATTTGCAAAAAACTCTTTTGAATAAATACAAGTCTGCTAATGGCTGGTTCTGGTCGGCTTTTTCACGCTACCCAATAATATATTTAATTGCATTCATTTTGCTTATGTGTAGTGCATATTTGTCTATTTGGACACTATCTATGATCGGTGTAGCAATAGACAAATTGATAATTGGAATAAATGCAGGAAATGCATTTTCACCTGAGTTTACTAGGGCTATAGGCTTAATGATAACCTTTGTTCTAACAAGTTGGATAGCTTTAAGTCTCAATGTTTATTTGTGGGCAATAGCTTCATATAGAGTTCAAAGAGATATGAGACAAGAGTTTTATGAAGTAATTCAAAACCATTCGATGGCATTCTTCGATGAACATGATTCGGGTGTTATACTTTCAATGGGTATGAACGAGATTGACCAAATTAGAATGGCTATTCATCCATCTTTAAGAATGCTATTAAGTTCAATGGCTACAATTGTATTGACAACAATATTTCTTTGGCAGATTGATCTATTAATAGGAGCTATTATGGCTGGAGCTTTTGTTTTCTATATGATAATCGCCTGGTTTTATGCTAGAAAAGTAGGTCCAATACGAAAGAAACTAGCAACAGATTTAGCTGATCTTTCTGCTATTTCGCAAGAAATGTTCAGAGGAGTAGATGTTGTTCGTTCCTTTGATAACCATGATAAAGAAATTGAAAAGTTTAATACTAAAAGTGAAGAGTATGCTGAAGATATGAAACGTGAAGGATATCTTAGCGCATTTTACTGGCCAGCTTTAATTACAATACTGGCTGCTGCTGGTGTGTTTTCTTATGGACTATATATGGCTGTTATGGGACAATATTCTGTGGGGATGTTAATCTCTGCACTTGCTCTATTAATGTCACTAAATAGACAAAACTTCATGATACCTATAAGATTGATTTCCCTACAAGCTGGTTTACAAAATTCAAAGAGGTTATGGAACAAGATGGCTTTCAAGGATCCTCTGAGTGAACCAGATAAATATCAAGAAGGAGAATGGGAAAAGGTTATTTCTTTTAAGAATGTCACCTTTGCATATCCTGGAACTGAAAAGAGAGTTCTGAAAAATGTTTCTTTTTCAATTCCTTCTGGAGCGAGAGTTGCCCTAATAGGCGGTCCTGGATCAGGAAAATCTACAATTCTGAAATTGCTCCTTAGATTATATGATCCATCAGAGGGAGAAATAGAAATTAATGGTACATCTATAAAATCAATGTATACCAATTATGTTCGTTCAAATGTAACTATGGTTGAACAAGACATTTTCTTGTTTTCAGATACTCTGAGAGCTAATATTGCTTTTGCTAAACCTGATGCCACAGATGATGAAATCAGAGAAGCAGCCAAACGAGCACAGATTGCTCCTTTTATTGAAACTCTTCCTGATAAATATGAAACTATTATTGGAGAGCGGGGGGTAACATTATCGGGCGGGCAAAGACAAAGAGTCGCCATTGCAAGAGCAATGTTGTCAAATCCAAAATTGCTTCTACTTGATGATTCTACAAGTGCTGTTGATATCAAAACAGAACTGAGACTTAGATATGCCATGGAAGAATTGATGAAAGATAGAA
>JAGLOH010000084.1 GCA_023139025.1 Candidatus Heimdallarchaeota archaeon
AACTAGAATACCAATTATGGAAACAAAACCAAGAATTGGGTCTAATTCTTTTGTTATGAACGTGACCAAGGAAGAATAAAAGATAAAATCACCAATACCAATTGCAACTGATTGACCGACTTCATGTTGAGTATTTGATGAAACAGATAAATTTGTTTTCTTGAATATCTTACTAATAGGCCCTTTAAAGACAGAATATATGTCGAACAATGAAATCAGAACTATAAGAGTTATGAATGTAATAAAGGAAAATATCATGCCAAATATGGTTCCCATAGCAATCCCTAGAAGAAAAACTATTGTATTTTTTACTTTAACACCTCCTTTTCCTAGAATGAAGGACCAAATAGCGAAAAACCCTAAAATTCCACCTAGTACTGCTGTGACAATCTCAACCCAGAAGATATTCTCAAGGAATGTGACTTCAAAGAGATAGCCATGGATCCATAACATACACACAGAGGATGTAAAAAACGATAAAGCAAAGAATAACTTCAAAACCAAAATTAGATGCTTTTTTAAAGCAATAACAATCAGAAAGCCAGAGACAATAGCCACAGATACCAGAATTAAACCCTCTAAAATTTGAAAAGAGTATTCTCCTTCGCCAGAAGGAAACAAAACGAGAAGAGTTTCCAAATTTGTATAGAGAATGCCGATTAAATAGCTTATTAGAATAACAGGTAAAACAACAAGAGAAATTGGTTGTTGTGCTTGGTAAGCAATTAATAAAAACCGACCTTTGAATTCAGACATATCTCATTCACTTCATTAACTTTTTCAATTTTCTATCCTGTGTACTGTAGTTTGATTCTATCATCTTCCTCTAAATAATAGTTGCTAATTCCATAAGGAGAATATTGCCAATCATCTATTAGATAATTATAATAATAAAATGCCCAATAATCAGGAAGTACTTCGGTATACCCATTTACACCCTTGACATATGATCCAAATGAGAAATTTGTTAATTCTAAATCTGCAACTAAGGAAAATGCAACGAGAGAAGAAGCGCCCCCTTTAATAGTGACATTATATTCTTCATGGTTGTTTGTGGTTTTCAACGAACCGTAGTTAATAATTACTAAAACTGTAATTTCATCCCCATTCTCATTAGGTTTTGTATTTTTGATATAGAATGAAAGAGCTATTGATATAATTGTCAGAATTATGATGGCTATTGTAAGAAAAACTATCTTTGATCGTTTCAAGTTTTACCACCTTCAGATACAGCAGATGCAATAGATTCCTCATTGTAGATAGAAGGAATCATTAGCTGTTTGATTCCTCTTGCCTTGAAAGCTGAATATATCCAGTTTATCATAGTCTTTGCGAAACTAAACAAAACAAAATTACTAACTACATGGGCTATGGTAAAAATAATACCACTACCAAGAAGTACTAACAAATATTGGAAAACAAAATCACTTCTAATGACTACAATTTGATATCCGATTGTAGTTAATATATCATAAATAATAGCAAAGAAACTTCCAAAGACACCTAATTCCCAATAAGAAAGCCTTAGGAATATCTTCCTCATTAAACCTGAAACTACAGCTAAACTAACATAGCATATTAATTTAAAAAAAATCAAATAACCTGCTGACCCTATTATTGCTATTATAATAAACTCATAAACGACAGATATTGAAACAGCTACCATCAAACCATAGTAAACCCCAAACAATATCGAAACGAGAAAAATAGTTACAGAAATGAACTCCATATTTGGGACAAAAACAACAATAGTGGAAAGAACAATTCCCAGACTAGCTAACGATGCAGAAATAGACATCTTAAGGATAATATTGATTCTATTTTTAGGATTTTTCAGATGATTTTTCACTCTGTTTATCATTCTTAACATCCAATGTTAGTGCTTTGCTAAAAACCAATTAGCAGATTGATATCATTTAAAAGTAAAAGTATTAGTGCTTTTCCTTCCTTAATAACACCCACTTAAATTGAAAGAACTACGTTGGAAACTAACCTAACATTTTTCAATATATTATAAACAGTATTCCTATGGAAAACAGTTCCTTTTCAGAAGATATAAAGCTGTTCAAAGTAATCAATATAGATGTGCTTACAGCTAGTCCAGATGTTTTTACAGCTGAAAAGGATCCAAGTGGAATTGAATTTGCTGAAATGCCATTATTGAATTTTGAACTTGAAAATGGTGAAAACTTCCTAATGGCAAATATTCCTATCTCAATAGCTATTGATATTTCAAGGGTTATTGGCGGAGTTAATGGTAATGATTCGCGACTTACACTAGCAGAACTTATCCCAGAGATTTGTGTAGTTGAAAAAATCATAATCGATTCCATAGTTCCTTATTCAAATGCTTATCAAGCGACTGTTGAAATTAGGTTGGAAGGATTTTCAGATGTTCAACATTTTCAGATGATACCAAGTCATGCTACACTGTTAGGCCTGATAGCTAATGCCGATATTTATGTATCTGACAATGTTATTAGAACAATTGATAATGTAGAGAATGAAGACTAAATACCTCCTGTAAAACTTATGACACGAGAGTTTTGCACAAGCTCCTTTATCAGTCGTTTCTTCCAAACGACCGAATGTGGCTGCCACAGCCCCACTTACACCACTGTCATCAACAAGCTGATGAGTTACGGTTCGTTTCTTTTTCCTTCAGTATATCTAGTCAACAACCTACAAGTACCAAAGATATACGAAGAACATTCAAACCCTCCAAACTCTCGTACGAAAAATCAAACCCCATAAAATTGATAAACTATAAAATATCTAAGTGAATTACAAAAACTACTATCACCATTTAAATCAGATAAGAGAAGTGAACCAATGACAGAAAAAAAGAAAATCAATGTAGATGAAGAGAAGAAGAGCGAAATTGACACTGAAATTGAAGAAGAAGAGTATGGAAATCGTGATTGGAAGAAGGTTCTTATTGGTATATTATTTGTTTTGATTGTAATTATATTTTGGTATGTTATTGAATATGCAGCTAGATAATTAGTGTGTTGAGAAAAGAAAAATGATTTAAGTGTTTAGAGTATCACTTCTTTAGTCCCATGGTCGATAGTCAAATAATTATTAGTAATTTACTCAAATCTTATTCATCTAGAGCTGAAGAGTTAACAGTATTACGGGGGGTAAGTTTTGAAGTAGCTAGAGGTGAAGTAATCTGTTTACTTGGCACTTCAGGTTCGGGAAAAACAACAACGTTAAATCTTCTAGCTGGTATAGATAAACCAACAGCTGGAAAAATATATTATGATGGTAAAGACATCAATGAATGGACTACTGACCAACTATTTGAATATAGACTAAAAGATATCGGCTTCATTTTTCAGGAATTTTACCTTCTTGAGCACCTTAATGCTTTAGAAAATGTAATGGTCCCCATAATTTTGAAAGGGGAATCAGAGGAAATTGCTCAAGATATTGCACTCCAATTGCTGAATCAAGTTGATTTAGGGAGAAAAGCTCTAAATTTACCTCAAGAATTAAGCTCAGGTGAGAAACAAAGAGTTTGTGTTGCTAGAGCAATAGCAAATAATCCATCAGTTCTAATTGCTGATGAACCTACAGGTACTTTGGACAGTAAGACGGGAGATGATATAATGTCACTTCTATTGCGTCTAGCAAAGAAAAATAAAATGGCTATGATTTATACTACACATGATCCTTATTTCACTAAAATGGCTTCAAGAATCATTGTACTGCAAAAAGGAGTAATTGTTGAACATGATCCCAAAGATTTTGCAGACATAGGTTATGATAAATCAAAATTTGAATTTCTATTCAAGGGTGAAAATAATGAATGAACTAGATGACTATATTGGTACAGAAAAAAAACAAACCTTTTTTGAGAAACTTTTAGCAGGATTTTCATTTAACTTGAGATTAATTTGGAAGAACATTAGTAACAGAAAAAAAAGCATGATGATAATAACAATAGGGTTAGTTTTTTCACTATCAATTCTTTTTACTTCATCTATTTGGACTCAAACATCCCAATTGATAATCGCAGACGATTATATAGAAACTTTAGATTATGAAATGTATGTTTCAACATACCTCACAAATGCTATGGATTCGGTGTATGCTTATACAGTAGGTGATTATCTTGTGCAGCAGGTTGACTGGTATTATCCTACTGTTGCTCTGTTTAACTTCGAAGATAAAGGGCCCTATTATAGGTGGTATCCAGAAGATCAACAAGAGAATGCGAGTAATCCAGTATCATTAACTTCTGCTCATCTTATTTCATCAAGAGCTATTGACAGAATCAAATTGAATTTAGAAATTGATGGAAACGCTTCCCTGAATTCTGGAGAAATCTTGATGAGTTATACACAAGCAAAACAGTTAGAAGCAATTTATAACAAGACCATTTCTCCAGGCGATAAAATCAATGTTGCGATAACAAGAAGAATCCCCAACACAGATATTGGGGAACATCAAATGCGATTTTATGATATTAATGAAACTATTTTTACTAATTATACGATAACGGGTATTTACAAGTATGTAGGATATAACACAGCTATAGCTAAACTACTAGGAGGGCTTGAAAACACAGGGGGAATGCTTCTAGACTCTATTTTCTTTCCTTTGGAAGACCTATCAGGCATTGATCGGTTCATTATAGATTCGAATGGGCTTTTACCAAGATTACTTGTTAAAACTAATGCCCAACAGCTAAGAATAAATGGGATATCTCAAATGCCTGATACCCTTCATGCACTCAGTGAAAGAATAAAAATCAGATTCTTTCACGCTTATTGTTATATTCTTTCTCAAGAAATTCAGACAATGGCTAACGAATATACTAGAACTTTCAGCTCAACAGCATTATTTACACCCGCAATCGTTGCTACAATTTTCCTAACCATTCTAGCTTCACAAATGACTGTTAAGAAAAGAAAGGAAGAAATAGCCTTTCTACGATCAAAAGGAGCTGTTAGTAGTCAGATTATAGCAATATTTTTTGGTGAATTTATACTGGTTAGTACGTTGTCACTGATTCTGAGCATTGGAACGGGAATTCTAATGGCAGCTCTCATCCCTTCCCTTGGTCACGAAGGATTCTTTAGTAAATCACTTTTTACGAGATATTTCGAATATCTAACTATATCTCCATATGATATCGAAATTTACTCTGTTTTGGTTCTAGGGATATATCTAGGAATGACGCTGATCAATGTTGTTTCCTTTGTTAGGAAAGATATTCATGAATCTATGATCATAACAGTAAGAGGACAACGTCTTCTAGGAATGTGGATAAAACTTGCTGCATTCGCATTAACACTCGCAGGTTTTATTTTTCTGATAGTAGACTATACTAGAGTGGCCAGAAGCAGTTACAGTTTTGGACCCGGCTCAATAGGAGCTAGTTCGAATGCACTTTTAGCTTTTATAGCAGTACTATTCTTTCTAAGTTACTTTGTTTCGCTTGGAATCAATTATGTTCTTAGAGCAATTAAAAAGATTTACAAATTTGTTTTTAGGCAGAACTCATTTTTAATTTATAAAAACATTAAACGACAAACTAAGAGCTTACAAGATTTAACGTTCTTCTTAATTCTGATAATCTGTCTACTTACTACATTTGTAACCATTAGATCAACAACGATTCATAATAATACTATCGAAGATGCATATAGAAGGGGTTCTGATGTTAGAATTCAATCTCTTGTCGCTGTAAACATTACCGAATTTGAAGAGAAGTTGGGAGGAATTGAGGGTATAGATGAAATAATGGGTTTTCAATCAATTAAAGCAATTGTTGGATCACTAAATGTAGATGTATTTGGAGTTGACCCTTCTAAATTCTTGAGTATTGGGAGATGGACGGATAATAGTTTCGCCGATATAGACCCAGAATCGGCTCTTACAACGCTTGAAGAGACATCCTCTAGTATAATTATCAGTGATTACATTGTTGATAGGCTTGAGTTTACTATTGGAGAGAATATGACTGTAACAGACTTCAGAGGAGGACCATTTACCAAGCAGTTTAATGTTTCTGCAATGATAAAATCAGCTCCAGGATTAGGAATATCGCATGGATATGACCCCAAAATGAACAGAGAAAATTATGAATGGGTACTCCTCAAAGAGGATATTCTTATCAATGAATTGGGAGTTCATAATGGAACTTTGTTCTTAGCTACAGCTGAAGAGGGAGCAGATTTAAACCTCATTAAAGAAGAAATAGAAGCATTATATCCATTAATGACTGTCAATCCTCAACAAATCAATCCTGATTATATTGGGTATTTTATTGTAAAATATATTCCTCACGTATCAATTACATTACTGATGGGGGCAATAGTTTTGAATGTTATTGGTGTTGTTTATATTTTGATATCAACTGACTTCATATTAGGACAAAGACGAAGAGAAAACGCAGTTATACTAGCACTTGGAGGAAATCAAGGTAAAATACGGAAAATGTTAGTGGGTGAAATAGCGGTTTTCTTGATATCAACACTGCTGATTGGAATTCCTTTAGGATTCTTAAGTTCATTATTAGCTTTGACATTTTTGAAACCACTTTTGATACCACATGAAGTAATTACACTGACTATGCATATTGATTTTGGTCTCTTAGCTATCATGATAGTGACATTGTGTGTTGCAGCATTACTGGGTGCTATACCAATTATAAGAAAGCAGATGAAATATGAAATAGTTCAAGAATTACGAGCAATTGTTTGATATTAGCATAAAATTGCTTTAAGCAAGGAGCAATTCTCTTCTTGCTTTTTCAAGAACTTGTGATATCATAAAGTCCTCAGAATCTCTCCAAGATTGTTCTATAAAGGAGTAATTATCCGGATTAAAATCTTTTGTAACAGTTGTATGAGGATCTAACATCATAATTTGTAGATCAGGGAACAAAGACCATAAGATGTTGAATAGCTCTAGTTTCTCCTTTGGGGGTAGTAGTATCTTCCACAAGAAACCTCTTACTGTTTCACGAAAATCGGATTCAAATGGTAGAGTCAATTCACGAAGTAGATAAACTATCTTGGACATTGCCCTTTGACTACATATGGC
Organism: Candidatus Heimdallarchaeota archaeon; assembly: GCA_023139025.1. GTDB lineage: Archaea > Asgardarchaeota > Heimdallarchaeia > Heimdallarchaeales > Heimdallarchaeaceae > UBA460. The sequence goes on from JAGLOH010000084.1 coordinate 7,060, forward strand.
TTTGAAAACTAACTCATCTTCTAATCCAAAAAATGATCTATCAAATTCTACCAAATAATTACGTATAACATTTTTACTCAGGAATTTTTTTCGTCGAGATAAAGTATATTGTGGCACATCTAGCTGTTTTGAAACATCTGCATATTTTTGAGTTGGATCATGCGCTAACTCTTTTAAAATTTGAAAATCAAGATATTTTAGCTGATTGAGAACATTTTTTGGTTTTTCTCTCGATATTTTTTGATAATAATCAAATTTTGAAACATAATCAACTACATCAATATTTTTCTTCCACATATCCCATTTAAAGAACCATTTACTATTAGTGGGGTCCCAGTATGAAAGGTCAATTCTTGTTTTAATTCCTTGACCAATAGTTGAGGAAAGGACTATTTCCTCTACCAAATCACTGTCAGCCAAATAATTAAGGAAATTATTGAAATTATCCAAAGAGCCTATAGGAATATGAATTTTTAGGAAAATACCAGTAATTCCTCCATAGCACCTTTGTCGAACTACCAAATATGGATGGAAATCTAGAATTTTTTCAACAATCAAATATTTGTCTATGGAATTGATTTTTAAAAGATAAATATGGCTTTCCAAACCTAATGATTCAGGGTGATATTCTGCACGAAAACTACTAATTACATTTTCTCCTAGAAGCGAGTCTATACGTTTTTTTACGGTAGGTGAGGACAAATTGATTTTTTCTGCTAATCTACTGTAAGATATAATTGGATCTTTTAGGATGTGCTTAAGTATAAGATATTCATCATTTCTGAGACTCAATGTATTCAATAGAAGCTAATTCAATGTAGTTAAAAAATATTCGTTTAAAAAAAAGAAAGAATGAGCGGTTATTTTTTCTTTCTTCTAAGAACTAAACCGCTAGATATTAACGAAACTGCCGCAATTGGAACCAACCACGGAAAGTTTGTTTCTGTTGGGGTTGGCGTTGGAGTTGGTGTATATGGTGGAGGTGGTATGTAAAGACCATAT
>JAGLOH010000085.1 GCA_023139025.1 Candidatus Heimdallarchaeota archaeon
ACTGGAATTTGAAGAACGAGACATAATTACCACTAATATCCTCTCCGGATATCCAGAAAATTTCATTCGTTTGTTGATTGAATTCTGACCATGTATAATGATAAAAATATCTAGCACCCAGCGCATCATCAACAGAATACACTACGCCTAAATTGATGTCTGAAGAATAAGAATATTGAATTTTAACACCAATGGCAAATTCCTCAATAATTTCAAAGTGAGTCTCACCATCTAGATAATACAAATGAAGTAAACTATTTCCTTGGGAATTTTTTACATGAAGGAATGTGTGTAAATTCCCATCTCGATCTATCAGAGGAACTGATTCAAGTATTCCTCCATTAATCACTACGTCAGTTAAATAAATTATATCTTCATTTTCTGTAGCTTGAGCTGTAGAAAATAAGTTTGGTATTAGTATTAGTACAAGAAGTACAAGTAAAAGTTCCTTCTTCTTTAGCATCATCTTGAATGACCTATATGGGTTTATAATTTTTTTGAAACGTATTATGAAAATTATTTCTTCATTATCAGCGAGTAAACTTTTGTATCTCAGTACAATGATTCCAAATTGTAAGCACTTAAATACTTGCGGGGACAAGATTAGAGAAAAGTAGACAAAAAAAATATAGAAGATTAATATTGCTTTTGTTTGTAAAAACTAAATTAGTTGCCCTAATCGTTTCTTCAATGATTTTTGTAGCTGCTTCAACTACACTTCTAGTTATTTTTATCCATAAAAAAGCACCACATTCTGAATTATTTCAATGGGATTATCACCGATACAATCATTAGAGCCAGAAATAGAAATAGTCTTTCAGACTGGGACCTTCTTACACCAGGTTCTATTTATGAAATACATTTGAAACTTGATAGCACAGCTTATTTACTTAATGAAGGTCACAAATTGCGTATAGACGCATCTAGTTCTAACTATCTAAGATTTGAGCCAAATCCAAATACTGGAGATCCTTTATGGGGAAATTCAACAACCTATGTTGCTAATAATACTATATACACAAATGGATCCAAGGTTACTCTACCAATGACTAATTACAATTCTTTAGTTCCATTCTCGTTTGATTTTGCATCTCCATTATCACTCTATCTCGAGGAAATCACAATTGATAACGAAAATCAGTAACTGTTTTCAGTTGGTATAATCAAAGTCCAATAGAAGTTTTGATTCTCCAGAGAAAGACAAATCAGGTTTGCAGATTCCTTTCTCTGAAATTCATACTTCTTTAATATTTTTATCCTTTGAAGAACCTATTTACTTAGCGTATTGCTAATCTTACATGCGAGACAACAATCTCTTTTTCCCATGAGATTTAGTTTATATTTTCTAACGTTTTCAGGTGAGATTATTTCATCTTGATTATTTCTAAAGAATAATGCATCAAAAGGACATTGAACAATACATGCACCACATTGAACACAATCTCTAGCTCTTGGATCTGAAACTTTGTTAGTTTTTGTATCCATTTCTAAACAATTTCTTGGGCATACTTCCACACAGATTCCTGTTCCTCTGCATTTCTCTTTGTCAATTGCTACATGATATAATCGTTCTTCATGTAAATCGCTCTTCAGAACAGGTGTTGTACCAGTCAAATCCATATTGATAATTATAACCATAATGAAAGAGATAATGCTCCAACGGATGAGTATCCATTTATCATAGTCTTTGATTACAAAAGTGTAAATTACTACTCCTATAGCTGCAATGAATATCATAATGAAAATCACAATCAACCTTTTAAAATTGAATTTTCCATCTGCTTTGTAATTGGCCTTTAAAAGAGGTTCAAATAATGGAAATAAAATAAAAGATATGGCTGATATCCAAAAAATCTGAACACACATTGAAAGAGCTTCTTCAAGTAAGAATGGTTTCCAAATAATAAATGGTATCCAGAAAATGAACTGAATCACTGCTAAAAAGAACCACCACATAGTTGCCATTTCGATTCTTTCAATGATAGGGAATTTTACTTGTCTCATAGCTTCTGACTTTGTGAAATTTTTTTCTAAGAAGCTGGGAATATCTTTTGCATAAATTGGTCCCCAAATTACTTTCCACCCAGTTTTCTTTTGAATTTCCTTTGCTTCGATTCCTGATGCAGCTAGTTGGGGGAGCACAATTGTTCTATGATTTGCTTTTTCCTCTATTCCACTTGTTTTAATTACTGAGATGACACTATGATTATTTAACAATCCACCTGCTGCAGCACACCAGACATTGATTCCTTTACTATTTGCAATGAGCAAATGACAATCAATCCCTCTAATAGCTCTTTTCAATCTATGAATTGTTAAGTGGAAATTACATGTTAGTAACACTGGAGAATTTTCATTGGGTGAACCAATTTTTCTATAACCAGTTTTTGCTGGTACTGGAAAAAGACGGATTAATGTTTCAACAACATTTATGAAAACATAATAGAAGAAGTAAGTTATTCTCATATTAATTCTCCTTGATATTTCTTGCTACTAATTCAATAAAATTTCTCATTTTATTTTTTCTTATTGATTCTATTTTAAAACCAGCTCTTGTCACTTTCTCCTCTAACCCCTTAACAGCCTTGGTAGTAGTTTGAGTCAAGATATAAGTGACTATTACTAAAGGTATTCGTATTAGAAAATTCAGAAATCTAAAAACGAAAAGATTTGATTTTACTTCATCAGCTATAATTAACAAACTATTTTGTTTGAGAATTTTTTTAGAAAATTTAAGAGTATAATTCAATTCATCATTACTTAATTCTGAAAAGCATAATCCGCTCATAATTACATCAAATTCATTCTCATCAAAATTATCTAGTTCTGCCACACCCATTTCTAGAAGATTTACATTTTCTTTAAAATCACTATTTTCAATTCTGATACGAGCAATTTCTAGCATTTCAGTATTAATATCAATCCCAGTCACATTTGCTCCTTTTATTAGTGCGTGTAGAGTCAGCATACCAGTTCCACAACCGACATCTAGAATGTTATCACCTTTCTTTACTTGCTGAGTTAATCTGTCATATGCTTTAGTAATATTGCCCAAGGTAAGAATCTTAATACCTTTATCATATCGGTAAGGAGCAGATTCAAGTATTTTCATCAATACATAACTCATAAGTAATATCAAAAGAAGATATGAACCGATAATAAAAAATGTTTCTAAGTTTTTTAATTTCCATCTTCAAAGATAAAAGTGTCAAAACATATATAAGATACAGTTTTACTTAAAGGATGAAAACATTGAATACTAAAGATCCTCGAATTAAACAGTCATATCTTTTCAAGAGAATGAATGATGATACTGTTCAATGTTTAACATGCCGAAGAATGTGTGTGATTAAAGAGGGAGAAATGGGTAAATGTAAAACAAGGCAAAATTTTGAAGGAAAACTCTACTCTATTCAATATGGAGATGTTTCTAGCTATAGTCTGAATCCTATCGAGAAAAAGCCAGCTTATCATTATTTTCCTGGAACAACTTCTTTGACTTTAGGTTCTTGGGGATGTAATTTTGATTGTGACTGGTGTATAAATTGGGATGTTAGTAAGAATCATCGACCAGAGAAATATTCTGATGCAAGTCTTATGACTCCAGAAAAAGTTGTTGAAAATGCTAGTTTTAATCCTTCCATAAATGGTGTGTGTTTCTCCTTTAATGAACCAACCCTTTCACTTGAATTTGCTGTGGATGTTTTCCAATTGCTTCCTAGTGATTATTACAAAATGTTTGTTTCTAATGGATATATGACAGGAGAAGCTCTCGATTTTCTCATTTCTGCAGGTATGAATGGTTTAACTGTAAGTTTCAAAGGAACAGAAAATGTTGCTGATTGCTTATTAGATATAAAACTCAAATATGTTTGGGAAAATCTCCAGATGGCTTATCAAAGAAGTATTCACATCGAACTTGTTTATTTGGTTATTCCAACAATAACTGATGACGAAGAATTCATTAGAGATTTTTCCCAGAAAGTTATCAAAAACCTCTCAGCTAATACACCTGTACATTTCATTAGATTCTTTCCTTCCCACTTAACTCAAATTCCTAAAACGTCTATATCACAACTTCAAAAAGCACACGCCATTGCAAAAGATGAAGGATTAAATTTCGTTTATTTGGGGAATATCCCTGGTCATCCTTTCCAAAACACATACTGTCCAAATTGCTCAGAATTACTGATAAAAAGGAACGTGTTTTCTGTTATTTTCAACAACATAACAGAAAATAGTAGATGCCCAAAGTGCAACCATTTAATTCCAATATATCCTCACAAGCCGGTATATTTGACCTAGGTTTTTTTACAAAGAGAATTTGTTACCAAATAGAACAACACTCAAATATTTTTCTTTTATTTTACTCATATGGAACTTGCAGTTGAAGGAAGATTAGCTATATATTTTGACAATGATTTTGATCTCAAATTCGTTAAAAATCCCCTTCTGATTATAGAAGAGGACAGAATAGTAGAAATAGGAACCTATGACAAAACAAAACACAACCTCTCAGGACATGATGTAGTAGGAGATAAAAATCAACTCATAATTCCTGGATTAATTAATAGCCACACACATTTAGCAATGACTGTATTTAGAGGGATTGCAGATGATATTCCATTAAAAACTTGGTTAGAAGAGAATATTTGGCCTTTGGAAGCTAAGCTTACTGAGGAAGACGTCTATCAAGGAGCTCTTCTAGGAAGTATGGAGTCAATTCTAAGTGGAGTTACAACGGTTAATTCAATGTATTGGTATCCCGAATTCGAAGCAAAAGCAATCAGTGACGTTGGATTGAAAGGCATCATAGCTGCACCTGTTATTACTGGGATAACAACTTTAGAGGATGCAATAGATATTGTTAAGGAGCATCACAATTCGTTAGAGGAAACGATCAGAGTATCCTTAGCTTTGCACTCTCCATATACAGTTAGTATTTCAGATTTCAAAGCTGCTCACAAGTTCATGAAAGAGTATAATTCTGAAAACCCAGAAAATCCAGAGGTTCTAATTCACACTCATCTAGCTGAATCAGAAACTGAAATCAAGGATAGTAAGAAGTTCAATGAAAAATATGAAATTCCTTTTCCTAATGTAAAAACCCCTGTTCAGTTCCTAGATAAAATAGGCATTCTAGATGAAAATCTAATGGCAGCACATTGTATCCATGTTAATAACAAGGATATTAATTTACTAAAAGATAAAAGAACAAAAATATCGCTTAATCCTCTTTCCAATGCAAAACTTGGTAATCACATGCCTCCGATTCCAGAGATAATCAAGTCAACAAGATTAGTAGGTTTGGGGACAGATGGTCCTTCCAGCAACAATACATTAGATCTTTTCGATACTATTAGGTTCTTGTCTGTTTATTATAAAGGCCTTCATCATAATCCTACTCTAATTAAGGCAGAAGAAGCTTTTAGGTTAGCTACTATTGGTGGAGCTAAAGCTATAGGATGGCAAGGGATTGGAACTTTAGAAAAAAATTCGTTTGCAGATATTGTTACAATTAATCTAAAAAAACCACATCTAACACCTAATTTTGATGACAAATATCTTCTCAATCATTTCGCTTATTCCATGAAAGGTAATGATGTAACAAACGTCATTAGTAATGGTAAAATAATTTTGGAAAATTCAACACTTCTCAATCGGGATATTGATATTACTCTAGATGAAATAGAAAAGATAACTCATAGATTAGTTTCTACGAAGAGTGAGAATGACGCAGACTCAGCACTACTATTCCAATCAAAGTTACACAAATAGAAATACCAAGAAAGGTTTGTTGTAATGATGAAAGTAAACTCCATTCTCCTAGAAGTATCCCTCCAAAGAAAATTGGAAATATTGTCATCACCCCATTATATATAGCCATAATATTAGAAACTTTACCTTCTCTAAATGCAAATTGGAGACTTCCTGTAGACAGAAGAGCCGTTAGAAGAAATCCAACAAAATAGAATATAGCTATAAATAGATCGATATTCCAATCAGTTTCTGATGTCCAAATGGTGATTCCTTTTATAACTATGGCTTGAATTCCAGCTATTATTCCTGCAAATATTGCAATGTCAAATGGTTGAATCTTTCTTTTGAAGATAGCAGGTACAAAGGTAAAAGAAATTGCTACAATAAGACTACCAACTATCATTATTGTACTCCCCCAAGAATGTGAAGAAATTTTCCATTGGTTCCAAGTTATAGATGAATCACCAAAACTTGTAAGATATGAAGAAACTGTGATTCCTCCTAGAATTAAGAAGATACCGAACAACTCAGTTTTTCCTATTGTTTCTTTTAGATCTAAATGGGCATATAAGACCAATATGATAATACCGAAACCTGACAAGGGAGCTATTGCACTTAAGGGGGCCCATAGAAGTGCAACGTAGTAAAAACCAATACTTATTATTGTCAGGAATGCTCCAAAAAGCCACAATTTGCTTGTTATAATTGATTTCAACAATGTTTTTGTTGATTTTTTTATTTCCTCTGACATCTTGCTGATTGCTTTCTTCTCCAAAGCAAATCCTACGTTATAGAAAGCAAATGAAGCTAATCCTGACAATAATGAAATTATGAAGAAGAAATTTACCATTATATCTTGATATCATGAACCCTTTTTAGATTTTACTTTAAATCATCAAGCATTTGAAAAAACTTAAAACTAACCTAGCTAAAGCAAATATAATGTCTGAAAAAGAACCATTCATGATTCTAGCTCCAGGTTTTAGTAATTATAAGCGAACCTATCCTACGTATGAAGAAAGGTATGGAAAAGACAATTTTGCATATACAACTAATTACAAGAGATACTCAATAGATGATCATCTAGAAGAGATAGAATCATTAATCCCTGAAAACAAACCGTTTATGATTGCGGGATATAGTATGGGTGGTTGTAATATAATTGAGCTTCTCAGTAGAAGAGCACTTACAAACTGCAAAGGGGTTGTTCTTATTGGAGCAGCTCGAATTTTGACACCTCATTGGTTTCTTAATTTTCTATTCAAGCTTCCTGTTCCATTAATCTATTTCTTAGCAATCTTCATTGCTCTTTTATTTCCTTTCAATTTCATAGTTAGTGGATTTAATCTCAAAAAAGCAATACCTGCATCATTTGAAGGTTTAGTGAGATTAGTTGAAAATGGTGCGGGAAAAATGAAAAAAGAATACAATGGATGTGTTCGTAAGGTAGGGAGAAATGTAGAAGATATTCTAGAGGAAAACAGAAAAATTCCTCTTCTTATCATTAGGATTCAAAAAGATATGATGATTGATGAAGAAGATCTAGCTACAGTACGAACATTCTTTGTAAAATCGAAAGAAAGAATTTTACCAGAAAATATAATTCACCTAACACACAAATATGACAGCTTATACATTGAAATTATAGATGAGGAAAAAGATTTCTTTGGTCTATAATCTTTTGATATTTTTAAAAGATAGAAACAACTTTTTAAAGGCAATTCCAACTGAAGCTCTGTGTATTCCGAAGAATTTCAAGAACAAATTGCACGTTTAAAAACTGATAAAATCAGTGGATCTGAAGAAATAGTCCGTAGAGCAGTTCTGCTTATTAGAAATGAGATTCAATTAAATCCAGCTAGATTTGGCAAAATAGTTGACCTTTCAGAAATGCTACGTAAAGTTATAGATATTAAAAAAGAAATGTCTGCACTTCGAAATGTTTTGATTTATTTCATGGATTTCTTTCAACATGGTGTCGCTGTTGAGGAGTTAGCTGATAGAGTAATTGAAAAGATGGATGACCAAAGAAACCAACTCATAGATAAACTAATACCCATTATTTCTCAATGTAAAAATATCGTGACTATGTCAAGATCAAGTACAATATTCTGTGCACTCAAAAGACTAAGTGAAACACATGACTCTGGTAAGCTTCCAGATTTAACAGTTTTTGAATCAAGACCTGCCCTAGAAGGTAAAAAATTAGCCTGGGAAGTAGTTAATCTTGGGTATAAAGTTAATTATCTTGTAGATGCAGCCGTAGGAAGAGCCATTAA
>JAGLOH010000086.1 GCA_023139025.1 Candidatus Heimdallarchaeota archaeon
ACAGGAGGAATGGAGGACACAGTAATATGATTTTGATAACCTAATCCTGAATTCATGAATGCTTTGTCAATTGCATCTAGTTCAGATGTATCAGATTCACCTATACCGGATGTAAGCCAAAATCTCGTTGGGTTGCTCATTTTTCAATGAAAAAATCTTTGTGGATTATATATAATTGTCGAACGAACATACATTATACGGAAATCTACCGAATAAATACTTTCACAAAAACATATATATTAATTCAGATTTTTCTTCTTTACAACCAAATGGTATGGTATATCTCATGGATGAACTGAAAGAGTTTTTCAGAAAAAAGGATATTGAGTTTATTCAATTTCAATTTACAACTATATTTGGAGATTTAAAGTCAGTCGAATTTCCCTCAAATATCTGGGAGGAAATGAAAGATGGTACTGGTGTGGATGGATCTTCCTTAGGATTCTTAAAAACTGAACAGAGCGACATGAAGATAGTTCCTGATCTATCAACTTTGGCTGTTTTTCCCTGGGAACCAAGAATGGCAAGATTCATTTGTAATGTTTATGGGAATGATGGAAACCCCCATCCTTCTGATCCTCGAAGTATTTTGAAAAAAGTAATTAAACAGGCTGATAATTTAGGGTATGAATTCAAGACACGACCTGAACTTGAATGGTACTTCCTAGACTCAGATCTTGAACCAAGTGAATCTGGTGAATACATGGATACTCTACCTTATGATGAATTAGGATATCTTCGACGAAGTATTGCAAGCGATATGCAAGAAATGGGTATTGCAGTTAAAACAATTCACCATGAAGTTGGTAATGGTCAACAAGAGATTGAATTCGCTGCTTTAGAGGCGTTAAAGCAAGCAGATGACACACAAACTGCGAAAATGATTGTCAAAGCAGATTCTCTTTTTAATGAAATTTTTAGTACTTTCATGCCAAAACCCTTTGCAGATCAAGCTGGAAGTGGAATGCATGTTCATCAATATCTTACCAAAGATGGAAAGAATATCTTTGCAGATGAAGAAAAAGGTATCAGTGATACATTACGCTATTTTGTTGGAGGAATTTTGAAACATGTAGATGCAATGACCGCACTCTTCAATCCAACAACAAATTCTTACAAAAGATTGGTTCCTGGTCATGAAGCTCCTGTTTACAAATCTTGGGGAGTTGCCAATAGAACAGCTTTGATTCGAGTTCCAGGATACGAAAAGAAAGCAAGAATCGAATTTCGTGCTACAGATGCTGCTTCAAACATCTATCTAGCTACAGCTTTACTTCTAGCTTCAGGTATGGATGGAATCAAGGATAAGGTTGAACCAATTCCTCCTACAACTAAAAATATTGAAACTTTATCTATTGAGGAAAGGAAAAGTATGGGGATTGTACAATTACCTAGTAGTTTATCTGAAGCTCTAGACTTTTTAGAAAAAAGCACTTTCGTAAAAGAAACCCTTGGTCAAGATATTCTTGATATATTTCTAGCAGTTAAAAGAATAGAATGTAAGAATCATGCTGAAGCTAAAAACAAAGGCGAAGAAGAAGAATGGGAATGGGAGTATGAAACCTATCTTGACAGAACTTAATTAAATGAGCTGTTCTTTTATTTTATCTGCTAAATTGTTGTTTTTAATAAGGTAACTTTAATAAGTCATGTAATGCTAAATAAAACTAATTGGCTGGGGTAGATTCAACTGAGTTATGAACGTGAAGATATTGTCGAATTAGACTTCCAAGAATTGGATCTTCCTACAGTAACTCTATCTAAAACAAGGAAATCACAAATAATTTCACAACTCTATCTGTATAGAGAAATTAACTTAAAATCGTTTTCTGAGCAGACTGGCGTTGCTATCGTAGCAATAAAAGACTACATACAGTTACTCATTCAAGCTCTTATTCTGAGGGGGTACTACAGAAAAGACAGATTTGTTCTAGTATCAGCATACAGGTATCCAAGGGTTAATCCAGGAAGATTAAGTAATCTTAGAAGAAATTTGTTAGGAGTACTAGTAAGCAATAAAAAAATCAACATCAATTTTCTTCGCAAAATTTTGAACATTTCTTCTGAGGAACTAATATCTCATCTTCTATTCCTCACAGTCAGAGGACTATTCATTGGAAGCCTGAAAAATCAAGAGATATTAGTTCAAAAAATATGGATGCCTTTCGAGAAAGCAAAAATCAGTTCCGATGATACATTTATCATAGGAACATGTATGCTGTTGCGAGATGCAAATTTAAACAAAGTAGCAAAACTAACAGGTTTCACTCTAGATGAAGTATTTAACACAATTACTAAGCTTATGTTATATAAAAAATTGGAAGCTTCATTTGAAGTTTCTGGAGGAATTGTTGGTTCGAGCAAAATTTCTGTAAACGTCAAAAAGTATCTGATTACTCCTCGCGCTTTACCTATGGAAGCTCTTCAAGGTGATGAAAGGTCTGTAGTTGGGTACACTATATTGAAGAAGGAAGCTGATATAGAGGAATTAGCAAAATATCTTGATAAAAAAGAAAAAGAAGTAGTCAAAACTATTGCCGTCTTAACTGCAAGAGGAACTTTTCAATTTATATTTAATGAGAAAAATAAAATAGTACCAGTTATCATTCCTGATACACAACCAAATCAAACAATTGAAGAAATGGCTGCTTTATCATTTTTCAATTATGAAGCATTGTTTGGTTTATTATCGACTCAAGAACGAATTCCTCTTAGGAAACTTGCTACTTTAATGAATAGAGAAGTTGACGAAGTCTTAGAGGGTGTAATGAATCTATATCTAGAGGGATTTGTTACTTGTACATTAAAGGGTGCCACAATTCATGTAGATAGCCTCAAAAGGTATAGTAGAACTCAAGAAGGAACCCTTGAAAGATGGGAAAAAATTGTACTGGGCATGATAATTGCAAAAAAATCTATCACGACTAAAGATATCGAGGACGCATTAGGAATTGACAAAAATCATGCTAAAGAAAGAATGTATGGATTTTATGGAAAGGGTTTAATCAAAGGCAATATCACAGGAAATAAACTTGAACCTGAAGAAATACCTATATTTCCTCCTTTAGTTCAACTAGATGATCTTCCAATTCATTATCAGGAAATTTTTGGTTACATTATTTCAAACTCTAGAGTTTCATTTAGGAATATAATGAAATTCTGGGAAAAAACACTTGTTGCATCAAAGAACATAGTTTATGAATTAACAGGTTCTGGTCTGATGAATATATCTTCACGTGGAAGTACTGTAACGTTAGTTTCAAGCCAAAAATTCCTACCAAATAAACAATTGAACGAACTAGGTGAAATTTACACCAGAGTTACAAATGAGATTGAAAAATCAAGAAGAAAAAGAATCAAGTTAACAACAATTGCAAATTCTGTGGGAATGGAATCTTTGGATTTATTCAAGATGTTATGCCAGTTAATCTCCCATGGGTATTATAAAGGAGTTTTAACTTCAGCTTATTTTGAAAGAGTTGGTAAAATAATATTGCCAAAGAGTAAAAATTATTGCCTCAATTGTGGGCATGTAATAAAGTCTCCAACTGAACCTTGCGGTAATTGTAGACAATTGCATCAGAAGTGTATGGTTTGTCAAGGATTAATTAAGAAGGGCGATAATGTTAAGGAATGCCCAACTTGTAACAATGTTGCTCATGATGATCATTTGGAACAATGGATGAAGATAAAACAAGAATGTCCGATATGTAAAACTAGAATTTCGAAAAGAAATCTAAAAAAATATTCAGCATAATGGTTGATTTTGATGGAACTTCAAAAAATACAAGACGAAGTATATAATTTTTTAAAGGATAGAGATTGGTTTAAATATTCTCCTAATGATGTTCTTATTCATCTGTACGAGGAATTAAGTGAAATTGGAAAACACCTACTATTCAAATCAAAGTATAAAGAAGAAGGTGGCCATTCAAAGCCAGATGAAGAAGAATTACCAAGGGAATTTGCTCAAGCATTTTCGTTATTCTTACAACTCTGTATTCTTCTAGATGTTGATTTGGAACAAGCATGGAAAAATGAGATAAAAATAATGAAAGAAAGATTTCCAATAGATAAATAAAAATATCAATTAGGGAGAAGTTAGTAAATGAGTGACAAAAAGAAGAGTAAACCTCGAACGAAGAAGACCACAAAAAAGATCTTTGTTGATGTTAAAGGTGTATCAAAAAGCTATCAAATGGGTGAAGTAGAGGTTCAAGCTCTAAATAATGTGTCACTTGTTTTAGGTTTAGGCGAAATAGTTTCAATTGTTGGACCTTCAGGAAGCGGTAAGACGACTCTTTTGAATGTTATTGGAGCTTTGGACTATGTTGATTCTGGATCCATTAGCATTAATCGGAAGAAATTAAGTTCAATGAGTGATAAAGAACTAAGCTTTCTTCGAAGAGATACCATAGGGTATATTTTCCAAAATTTTAACTTACTAGAGGAAATTAATGCTGAAAAAAATATTGAAATGCCTTTAATTCTAGCTAAGCAAGAAAAAGAAGATCGTAAAAAGAGGGTAGAGGAACTGTTAGAATGCGTTGGTCTTATCGAGAGAAGAACACATAATCCTAATCAACTATCAGGAGGAGAACAACAAAGAGTTGCAATAGCAAGAGCTTTAGCTAACAACCCAAAATTACTCCTTGCTGATGAACCCACAGGAAATCTAGATTCTATAACAGGAGAAAAAGTTCTAAAATTACTCATAGACCTTAGTAAAAATCAAAATAAAACACTAATTTATGTTACTCACGACGTAGAATCAGCTACTTTAGCTGATAGACAACTATATATGAGTGATGGCAAAATTGTAGAAGATATTTCCTCTAAATAGAGATAGGGTGCCTTTTTACAATTAGAAATAACTTTTAAAGTTGTTACTAGACAAAGTTACAAAAATAAATTTTACTTGTAAAGAAGCAGAGATTTGAATGTTAGTGAAAAAAATGGGTTATAAACGCTGGTTTCTGAAACATCTACTAAAGGAGAAATTACTATCCACAATATTGCTAGTATTTCTCTTAGTATTTATTGGAACAGTCTCTATAACTCCATTATTTATAGGGAATATTTTCAATGAATTAGCTAGTGAAAGTAGTTCGTTTAAAGTAATAATGAGTATTGCATTATTTATCGCAGGAGCGGGAGTAATCAGAGCAGTTGCAGATTTTACACAGAGTTATGCAAATGAGGTTTTGGCTCATAAAATTACCAAAAATGTTACTGAAGAATTCTATGAAAATATGCTGGAGAAGAGTCAAGAATTTCACGATAGAATTAGAATAGGAGATATAATGGCAAGAGCTACATATGACACACGTCAAATGAATATTTTCATTTCTCCTGGAATAAAATTTCTATTTGAAGCATTTTTTACACTACTCTTTTCGGTTTCACTAATGGTTTGGATCAGTCCAAAATTAACACTTCTTCTAGTAGCAGCTCTGCCTTTCTATATAATAGCAATGTATGAGTACAATAAAAAATTGCGTCCAATTTCTAAAGCTCAAATGGAACAGAATAGTCTTTTGAATGCCAGATTACAAGAAAGTGTTACAGGAATCAGAGTAATTAGGGCTTTTGTGAAAGAAGAGAAAGAGATAAATGAGTTTGATGATGAAACAGATAAATTACGGGATATAAATACTCGAAGAGGAATTCTTAGTGCTCGTTATTATGGAGTTGTGGTAACAGTGTTGCTTATCTCTTCCAGTTTCTTATGGGGATCATATGAAGTAATTAATGGAGATTTATCTCTTGGTTATTTGATTACCTATGTCTTTCTAATGATGACTTTGATGATGCCTACTTGGCAAATTGGTTGGGGAATCACACAATTTCAAATAGGAATGGCAGCTGCAAAAAGAATTTTTGAAATGAAAGAGAGAGAGGAGTATGTCCCAGAATCTTCATCACCTATAGAATGGCAAAGTAAACAAGGAACAATCAGTTTCATGAATGTCTCTTTCTCTTATAATGGTGGAAGTAGTAGAAAAAAGGCGCTGAGTAATATTAACCTAGAAGTTCCCGGAGGATCTACTGTAGCAATCATTGGTAACCCAGGATCAGGTAAATCCACACTAATAAAATTACTAATGAGACTTTATGATCCCACACAAGGGAGTATATACATTGATGGGGTTAATATTAAGGACATGCGTTTATCTGATCTCAGAGATCACATAGGTGTAATTGAACAAGAGGTATTTCTGTTCAGCAAATCAATTAGGGACAATATAGCATATGGAAAACCAAATGCAACAAAGGAAGAAATAGAAGAAGCTTCTGAATTAGCACAAGCTCACGAATTCATAATGAGTTTTGAAAAAGGATATGATACAATTATTGGAGAGAGAGGAGTTACTCTTTCGGGAGGACAAAAACAAAGAATTGCAATTGCTAGAGCATTGCTAGTTGATCCTTCATTTCTAATTCTTGATGATGCAAGCAGTGCCATAGATGCAGAAACGGAAAGAAAAATCCAAACAGCAATAGCTAATGTATTAAAAAATCGAACTACCTTTATTATCACACACAGGTTAGCTACAATTAAGCATGCTGACCTAATCATAGTTTTGAGAAATGGTTTACTTAAGGATAGCGGATTCCATGATGAACTTATTCTAAGAAATATCGATTACAGAAGATTGTTTGAAAGGTTTTCTGAGCTTCCACCAATGACAACAATTGAGGAGAACTAGTATGTCAGAAGAAGATGGTTTTAAGAAATCATATGATAGACAATATGGAGATATTGAACTATTAAAACGATTTTGGAGATATCTGAAAGTATACAAAAAATATCTTCTCTTTATAATAGTAGGTATTTTAGCAACAGCTGTTGTTACTATTCTCCCACCATCTATGGTTCAAAGTGCTTTTGAAGCTTTGGCAGATAGAACCAACCCTTTCCCTCAAGCAATCGATTTTATGCCAACATCACTCTTCTTATGGAAATTTCAAATAAACTTGTGGAGAGCTGTTTACCCTTATGCAATTGGATATGTTCTTCTATCATTATTCTTATGGTTAGCCCAAGTACTTCTAGGAATCGTTGTAACCATTGTTTCACAAAGGATAATCAAACGCATTCAAATGGAAACCTATGAGAGTTTACAAGAACATGATTTGATGTATTTTGACACGCAGTCAACAGGTCAAATAATGAGCAGAATAACAAATGATTCCCAAGAACTGAATGATATGATCAACGTTGTTTCACAGTTTGTAGCGAATTTCTTCATATTATTTGCAGTATTGATATGGATGTTCGTTATAAATTGGAGACTGACATTTATCACACTTGGAATGGCTCCTTTTGTCTTTATTGTTGCTTTTTTCTTCAGAAGAATAACGAGATTAACCACTGGAAAATGGAGGGCAGCAATTGGAGAAGTAAATGCTTCTTTCCAAGAGAGTGTTGCGGGAATTTCAGTAGCTAAAGCATTTGGAAGAGAAAAAAAATCTAAAGAAGAATTCGAAGTGATAAATCAAGCAACATTCTATCATGCGAAGAAAAGAGCGTTCGCGGTTATGGGGATTTGGCCCCTTATGGATGGTATAAGCACAATAGGTGTGTTTGGAATCACTCTTTACGGTAGTTGGTTATTCTTTGGAAGTTTGGCTTCATCAGATGTTATTTTATTGTTCCTCCTTCTCCTCAATAGATTCTTATATCCTCTTGTAAGAGTAGCATCTCAGTTTTCAGTCATCCAATCTGGCTTCGCAGCTATGGAACGTATTTTCAGTATAGTTGATGCTAAAAAGGAAATTGTTAATCCAGCTAATCCAATCAGTAAAGAGCTGCAAGGACAAATCACTTTCGAGGATGTTTATCATCAATATGTTCAAGGAGAACTTGTATTGAAAAATATCAACCTTAAGATTCAACCAGGTGAGTCTATAGCTGTCGTTGGCCATACTGGCGCTGGCAAGACCACAATTGCATCTTTGTTAATGCGATTTTACGATATTTCCAAAGGTTCAATTAAAATCGATAATGTCGATATTCGAGAA
>JAGLOH010000087.1 GCA_023139025.1 Candidatus Heimdallarchaeota archaeon
TCAGTTGGTTTAGCCAAGGTTTTTGATTCTGGAGCGGGAGAAGTTAAAACCGAATCAGTTACTTTTGATGGTCTTAATGGTAGAATAAGTGGATGGCTATATAAGCCAAATCCTGAGAATACTCCCCCTTTTATTGAATATCCTGCAGTTCTACTAATTCATGGTTTAATGAATGCCAAAGAAACAATGAGCGCAATAGCACTAGAACTTGCACGAGATGGGGTAGTTGCATTAACAATAGATGCTACAGGGCATGGAAACTCTGATAGAGCTTCAGAAGATATTTCGGATCCCTCTTTGGGTGGAGATTCAGCTCTTAGTTATCTAAAATCTTTATCCTATGTTGATGAGAATCAATTGGGTGTAGTAGGGCACAGTATGGGGATTAGCGCCATAAGAGCTGCTTCATTTAACCATGGCAACATCAGTGCACACGTGTTCATAGGGGGTTTATCTGCAAGTGCAAATACATCAATTTATGGTGAATTAAACACCTTAACACCTAGTAATCTTCTTGTTGCCATTGGAAAATACGATGAATTATTCAATATGGATGAAGTACAAACTCAGTTACAACCAGTATTTGGAACAACTGAAGAAATCGAAATAAATACGTTATATGGCAGCTTTTTCAATTATACAGCTAGGAAATTTATTACTCCTAATACTATACATCTTTTTGAACCAATTAGTAAAATTACAAAACTATCAGTAGAATGGATATTATCTTCATTTCTTAAAATTCAAATAAATCCACCTATGCTTCTCTTTCCTCTAAGAGATTTATTTTTGTTTTTAGCATTTTGTTCATTCATAGTTTTAATTATACCGTTCTACAATTCATTCTCTTTGATACCTAAATTTCTCAAGAAGAAAGAGGAAAATGAGAGCATGCCCTTAGATTTTTCATTATGGAAAGTAGGTTTACCCTGGGGATTTTCTCTGATTATTCTATTTGTACCCGCAGTTCTTTTATTTGGATTTGGATCTTCTATAATCCCGTTGGATCTAGGGACAACTGCAATCTTTTGGATGATTTTACTCTCTGTAACTGGTGGAATAATAACTATAGTTGTTTTCAAGAGAAAGGAAAAACAAACCAAAATCAAGGAGATATTCAAATGGATTTGGTCATATCTATTAAACTGGAAAAATTATCTACTAGCCCTAGGGTTATTTGGTCTACTCTTTGGTGTAGTGATGTTGATTGAGCTTATACCTGGTATCAGTCTGAAAATGTTTGTACCTCTATTCAGTGATTTCACAGGAATAAGATTCCTAATGTTCTTGATATTGGTTCCATTTATGTTTTTGTTCTTTATTTTTGATGGTATTATAACATCTGGAAATTATAACAGAATTAGAAAAGATGAGACAAATAAGCAAAGACTAGCTGCTTTAGCAAAGATTACAGGAGTAAAGATATTACCACTTATTTTGGTTCTTCTAGTGCAATATGTTCCACTCTTCGCTTTCAATTTCAGACTGCTAGGTGGATTTCTTGGTTTTAGTATGCAATTTGTGATAATGCTCGTTCCATTGTTCATTGCATATAACATTGTTACAGTATTCTTTTATGAAAAAACAGGATCATTAGAGACAGGAACTCTTCTGAACGCTTTACTCTTTGCGTGGACACTATCAACACTATTACCAATTGGTTAAGTATAAGGAAGTACTAATAATTTGCAGTTATTTCTTTATGCTTAAAACAATCAACTAGATGGTCATTTACCATACCAACAGCTTGCATAAAAGCATAGATAATGGTACTTCCAACAAACTTCATTCCTCTTTTTTTGAGATCCTTTGATATTTTATCTGAAATTTCTGTTGTAGCTGGAACTTCTTTCCATGATTTGACTCTGTTATTTATAGGTTTATTGTCAACAAATCCCCAGATATAATTGCTAAAAGTTCCATATTCCTCTTGTATCTTTAGAAAGACTTGAGCGTTGAGAATAGCAGAATTAACCTTTAATTTGTTTCTGATTATTCCTTCATCTTGTAATAACCTTTCAACAACCTTATCATCATATTTAGCTATTTTATTGAAATCGAAACCATTGAAAGCTTTTCTATAACCTTCTCTTCTTCTTAGTATAGTCTTCCAGTTTAATCCAGCTTGTGCTCCTTCTAGAATTATAAACTCAAATAGAGTTGTATCATCATAAACTGGGGTTCCCCATTCATTGTCGTGGTAATCTCTAGAGAGGTCATCTTTATCCCCCCAACACCTTTTAGCTTCCATCTTTATTCCTCGTATAATATGAAACAAAAGGTTTCAGAATATAAACTATAAGTATAGTCAATAAACTATTAAAAATATGAATTATTAGCCTACTAGTTTTTTACGCATATATTCATACTGTTCTGTTACTTCAGAATCATCTGCCATCCTTTTGTATATTGAATCTGGTACATTCAGATTTTTTAAGGAAGAGGATGCAATTAGTTTTTGTTTAAATTGAAGAATTTTTCTATACCAGAAAACTGCAAGAAGAATAATTCCAGCTACCACTATTATAGTAAAAAATACAAATAATATGATGGATATAGTCGAAACCATTCTCACTTAATAATGTGTTTTTCAATATTATAAACATATCTGAATAATGATCAACATAAGCTAAAAAGCACATTATACTTTACCAGAATACTCCTTCTTCCTTCTTTTTTCTATTCTTATTCTTTAGCAGATATAGCAATATTCTCTTTTTCTCCCCATTCCTCTTGCAATATAAACCAAAAGATTTCAAAATATAAACTTCAAGTATAGTGAATAATTTGTTAGTAGTTCTTTCCCCTGAAGATAAGGTAATCTACCCACTTCCAAGGATTTTTTTTAGCAGCTCTGCCATAAATACTTCTAGAAGGTTCTTTTGAATCTGCCTGAACTTCTCTCTCTTCGCTTCGTTCATCATAATATCGATCAGCTTTCCTTCTAGATTTTTGTTCAGTTTTTTGTTCAGTCAATCTATTCACTTCAAAATAACGATTAAGCATCCTTGTAGATAAGGCTTTGGTTTTATTTTTAAAGACAAAACATATAGGAGAAAGATTTATATATCAGAATGAGACACTTAGTATTGAACATAAAGTCCAATACTGAATGTAAAATACTTTCAATTAAAGTGATTGTAATGAAAGAAAAGAAAGAGAGAGAGAAAAATGAATTCCCAGAAGGTATTAATGAGGAATTCAGAAGTGTTCGTTTCTACTCCAATGTTGATGGAGTTGAAAAAGAGTATGGATACGACTACAAACGTGATGCTGAAGGAAAAGAAGAATATAGCGAATTAGGAGAGATTCCTGACGAATATGGAAAGGAGTTCTTCGAGAAAATTCACAGTCTTGAAAGATCTTTTAATTGGGATAATGACTTATTCACCCGTTCTTTTGAAAGATTTGCCAACATTTTCCCAGGTTTAGATCGTTTGATGGAGAATTTTGGTCGTCCTAGACTTGTCAGTGGTACTGAGGAAACTATAGCTGCACCTATTCAAGAAGAGGATACTGAATATGAAACAGCTTATGATCTTCAAGTGGATAAAAACAGTAAAGAATTGTATCTAATTATTGAGCTTCCAGGTTTTGCTAAGGAACATGTTAAGTTAAAATTTGTCAAACAAGGATTAAAACTTGAAGCAGATAATGGCAAGAAACAAATCGACACCAAAATCCCTATTCAATATAGTATTGATAAGGAAAAGAAAATCTCTGCAACTATGAAAAACGGCATTCTAGAAGTAAAGCTTAAGCTGCTGGAAACCGAAAATGGGAATGGTACAAATATTCCCATTAACTAATTTACATTTATGATTTTTAGGTGATAATATGACTGCAACAGAAGAAGATAATAGAAAACATTTGAGAGTAAAGGAAGCTCTCCAGAGAGACGTAGGTAGAGGAATAGTTAGAATATCACAAGACGTAGCTGATGATTTGAACATTGGAACAGGTGATATTGTAGGTATAGAAGGAGCTAAGAAGACATATGCTCGTGCTTGGAGAGGCATTCCTGAAGATTTTGGAAAGAACGTTATTAGACTTGATCGTATGATCAGAATGAATGCTAACGTTGGTTTAGATGACAGAGTTGCTATTGATAAAGCATCTGCTTCTAAAGCAAGAAAGATAGTTTTGGCTCCAACAGAAAGAGTTCAGATACAGGGGTTTGAAACTTGGTTAAAACAAACCCTTGAAGATAGAGTATTGACTCCAGGTGATGTCATCCCAATAGGCTTGGGTATGTCTAAGAAGATATTCTTAGGAGTTGTTTCAGTGACACCAGCTACTGATGCAGTAATTATGTCTTCAGAAACTAATCTTCAAATTACAGACAAGCCATGGGATGATGTAAAAGCTGCTAATGTTAAACGAATCTCTTATGAAGACATAGGAGGTTTATCAGATGAAATTTCGCGTATAAGAGAAATGATTGAGTTACCGCTTCGACACCCTGAGTTATTTAAAAGACTTGGAATTGAACCTCCCAAGGGTGTTCTACTTCATGGTCCTCCAGGAACTGGAAAAACATTATTAGCTAAAGCTGTAGCTAATGAAACAGAAGCTAATTTCTATGTTCTTTCTGGACCAGAGATAATGTCTAAGTTTTATGGTGAATCTGAACAAAGATTAAGAGATTTATTCAAAGAAGCTAATGATAACGCACCAAGCATTCTTTTCATTGATGAACTAGATGCTATTGCTCCTAAAAGAGAAGAAGTAACAGGTGAAGTTGAAAGAAGAGTTGTAGCACAACTATTAGCTCTAATGGATGGTCTTGAAGCCAGAGGGGTTATAGTGATTGGAGCTACTAACCGACCAAATGCAATAGATCCAGCACTGAGAAGACCTGGAAGATTTGATAGAGAAATAGAAATAGGAATTCCAAATAGAGATGGAAGATATGAAGTTCTATTGATACATACTAGAGGTATGCCGATAAACAAAGATGTTGACTTGAGTAGATTAGCCGACATGACACATGGTTTTGTTGGCGCTGATACATCAGCTCTTGTCAAAGAAGCTGCTATGCATTCCCTTCGTAGAGCTCTCCCAGATATTAACATGGAAGAAGAGGAAATCCCATTAGAAGTCTTACAAAGCATAGATGTAACTAATGAAGATTTTCTAAATGCTTTAAAAACCATTGAACCTTCAGCTCTTCGAGAAGTGTTTGTTGAAGTACCAAATGTAACTTGGGAAGATATTGGTGGTTTAGAGGATGTTAAGAAAGAAATGCGTAGGGCTGTTGAATGGCCTTTGAAATTTAAAGGGTTATATAAATCTATGAAAGCCCAAGCTCCCAAAGGCATCTTACTCTACGGGGCTCCTGGGACAGGAAAGACACTAATTGCTAAAGCTGTTGCCCATGAATCTGAGTCTAATTTCATCTCAGTTAAGGGACCAGAAGTTTTATCAAAATGGGTAGGAGAAAGCGAGAAAGCTATAAGGGAGATATTCCGAAAAGCAAGACAAGCTGCACCTTGTATAATTTTCCTTGATGAAATAGATTCAATTACTCCGGTAAGAGGAAGAAGCACAGATTCTGGCGTCACAGAGAGAGTTATTAGTCAAATACTTACAGAAATTGATGGATTAGAGGAATTGAGGGATGTTGTGGTAATCGCTGCTTCAAACAGACCAGATATGATAGATCCAGCTCTTATGAGACCAGGACGATTTGATCGTTTAGTGAGAGTTACTTCACCAAATCTCGAAGGAAGAAAACAAATTTTCGAAATTCATCTTAAAGATGCACCTTTATCTAAGGATGTTGATTTAGATAATTTAGCAAGAGAAACTGAAGGATTTTCAGGAGCAGATATTGCGGCTATTGCAAGCGAAAGCAAGCTGATAGCAATACGAAATTATGTCATGGAACATGGAGAAGATGTAGCTGCGGGGAAAAACTTCGATGAAGAAGAATGTGATTGTAACATAACTCAAGAAGTTTTACTTGAAGCTCTGGAACAAGCCAAACCCACAGAAGAAAGAACTATTGCCGTTGGGAAAGATATCAGAAAAGAATCCATTAAAAAGGATATGGGATTTGTTTAATCCCTTTTCCTGATTTATTGAGGTGAAAAAATGTTAGGGAACACAGAAGAAAACCAAGAGTTGGATGTTTTTGAGCTCTTAGAGTTTTTATCAAATTCTACTAGAAGAAAAATTCTCGGATTATTAGCAGAAGAAGATCTTTATTCTTTTCAGCTTTCTCGATTGTTAGATGTTTCTCCAAGGATAATTGCAAAATATCTTGCTGAGCTTGAAAATATAGGCATTGTGTCAATGGTGGAAAGGGGTAGCGATAAAGGTCCTACAAGAAAATATGCAAAGTTGAATCAATCCTTCTCTTTAATCATCGATGTTGGTCAAAACACCTTCAATGTAAACTATTTCCCAACAAGTGAAGTTGTTCAAAAATTATCAAAAGAAGAATCTAAGAAACAAAAAGAACTTAAGATACAGATTTCGAAAGAGCTCGCTGACATCAGAAATTGTGTAAAGGAGAAAATTATAGATGTCCAAAAGCTTGATTCACAAAGAAAAATCTTTGTTCAAAAGATAAACGAGTCTTATATTAGATTCAATGAAATTGTTGAGAAAACAGTTTATGATTATTATGATAGAGATATAATTCGAAATATATTCAAGATTTCACTAAACAAGCCAGAAAATAAAGTTTCATTAACCGAGCTTGCTAATAGAACGAGAATTTGGAGAGGAGACTTGGGAAACAGATTAGAACGTTTAGCTAATGAAACAGAATTTGTTAAATGTGAGAAAGATAGAAGAGGAGAAGTTTGGTATTCTATCTAATTTTTTATATTACCCAATTTAATCACTATTTTGGATTAAGTTGACTTTACAAAGGGACACAATTCTTCATATTGGTTTTGATGACACAGATTCTCTTCAGGGAAGCTGTACCACTCATCTAGCAGCAAGTATAATTGAGGAAATTGATAGTCAAGTTACTTTTTTAGATTATCCCAGACTTATCAGAAATAATCCAAACATTCCATGGAAAACTAGAGGAAATGGAGCTATAGGGTTCACAATAAAAATAGCAGAGGAAGAGGTTGACCAAGTAATTGTTACCATCAAAAGATCCATTGAGAATTATTATCAACCAGATGAAAATACAAACCCAGGATTAGTAGTAGTAAAAGGAAACATACCTGAAATCATTAAAGAATTCTCAAAGAGGGCATTAATTGAAGTACTCTCGATTGAAGAATCAAAAGAAATTGCCACCAGTCACTGTTTCGATCATTATTTTATTGGAAATGGTAGAGGTTTAATTGGAGGACTTGCTGCTATAGGTAATATCCTGAATCCGAGAAATGAAGATTTTACTTATGAGATACTAACATACAGATCATCTGATTTATTTGGAACAAAGAGAAGATTGGACAAAGAATCTGTTTATGAAATGGATAAGAAGTTAGCCCCTGAAGTCTTCAACAATATTGATGAAGAAACAAACAAGATTTTGATATGTCCAGCAGGACCAGATCCAGTCTTTTATGGTATTAGGGGAGAAGAAGCAGAAAAGATGCTAGAAGCTTTATCTATTGTTAAAACACTGGAACCTTTAGATGCTTATTGTATTTTCAGAACAAATCAAGGAACTGATCAGCATTTCAAATATGCAGACGAAAGGATAGAAAATTATCGAGTATTTAAAGGAGATATTGAAATCACCAGTAAACCTAGGATTCTTCTAGGTGGTCATGTAATTTTACAAGGGATTGTTGAGGAAAACAAGAAATTAGTAGATATCGCAGCCTTTGAGCCAAGTAAAAGCTTCAAACAAAAAATAAGTAAACTTTTACCAGGAGACAAAATTACTGCATATGGGGGAGTGAAATATAATCAAGAACATGCAACCCATACAATTCAATTAGAAAAATGCAAAATTATTTTTATCTCTGATCATTATTATGAAAACTCACCTTTGTGTCCTAAATGCAACAAGAGAATG
>JAGLOH010000088.1 GCA_023139025.1 Candidatus Heimdallarchaeota archaeon
CCATCGATATATCAAGCAATATTTCCAAAGGCTATCAACTATTTACAAAAAGAAAATGATTACAAACCAGACCATAAAATGCTAGTCGAATACAATATACTTGCAGGTCTTTTAGCAGTGGAAGAAGTCAAAGATTTGAGAGAAGAAAGAAAACATATGGCTAAGAAACTAGGGATGACATATGGTGAAATGCTAGAAGTTCTTGGACCACAAGAAGCGATATATGCGATTGCAGACCATGCAAGAACACTATCTATGACAATTGCTGATGGAGCAATTCCTTCAAATGTAGGTGGTGGATACAACCTAAGAGTTCTTTTACGAAGAATAGAAGCTCTCAGAAGTTTATATGGACTGCAATTCTCATTTGAGAAACTATTTGATCTTCAAATCGATCATCTTTCAGTCTCTTATCCTAGAGTAAAGGAGCATAGAGAGGATATCTCCAAGATAGTCGATATAGAACTTAAACGATATGAAGAAACTAAGAAGTCAGGGAAAAGAATTGTTAATCAACTAATCAAACAAAAGAATGAATTTGATTTTAAAACACTCTTAGATTTGTATCAGAACAATGGAATTAATCCTTTAATGGTCAAGGAAATAGCTAAAGAAAACAAATTGGATGTTGATGTCCCAGACGATTTCTATACTAAATCGGAAGAATATCTTGCACAGCAAAAAGCAAAGCAAAAAATAGCTAAGGATGAACTCGTTTTAGAATTAGAAGAAGAATATATTACACAAGCTTTATTCTATGAAGATACCTATAAGACGAAGTTTGAAGCTAAGGTAGAATCAGTACTAGAAGGTAAATATCTTGTACTAGATAAAACACTATTCTACCCTACAGGTGGAGGACAGATTCACGACATTGGCACTATAAGAACAGATGGAAAAGAATTTCATGTCACTGACGTTTTCAAAAAAGGAACGACAATCATTCATAAGCTAGAGGAAAAATTTGACCTCAAGAAAGGTCAATCTGTCAAAGGAGAAATTGATGGAAAAAGACGTATGGACATTATGCGTCATCATACAGCTGTTCACGTTGTAAATACCGCAGCAAAAGAAATTCTAGGAGATCATGTTTGGCAAGCAGGTGCAGATAAAACTGAACACAAAGCTCGATTAGATATAACACATTACAACTCTGTAAAAGCAGAAGAATTGCAAAGGATAGAATATTTAGCTAACCAAATAGTATTTGAGAATCGATCAATTTCAAAAACTGATTTAGATAGAGATGAAGCAGAAAGGAATTATGGTTTCCAAATTTATCAAGGCGGTGTTGTTCCAGGAAAAACACTTCACATTGTGTCCATTAATCAATGGGATATAGAAGCATGTGGTGGTACACACCTAGATTGTACTAGTGACATTGGAATCATTAAGCTTGTTAGTAGTGAAAGAATCCAAGATGGAATAGTGAGACTGGAAATTCTTGCAGGTAATCCAGCTTTGAAATATATTCAAGAACAAGAAAATATTCTCAAAGAATCTTCAAATATTCTTAGTGTGGAACCTAAAATACTTCCTAAAACAGTAAATAAGTTCTTTAAAGAATGGAAAGAACAGAAAAAAGAAATTGAAAATCTAAACCAAAAAATTGCTGAGTTGCGATTTTCTCCTACTCAAATAAAAACTAAGAAAATCAATGATGTTGATGTTTTAGTTCAAGAAACAACAGGAAATCAAAAAGAGCTAATTATTCAAGCAACTCAAGCAGTCAAGAATTTTGAGAATGGAATAAGCATTATGATTTCTTCAGATGAGGACAAAGTAATCCTAGTTGGAGCTAGGAGTAAAAATTCAGAAGTAGATATTGTTTCAATAATTAAGGAATTGTCAGAATTAGTTGGTGGTTCAGGTGGAGGAAAAGGTGAACTAGCAATTGGTGGAGGACCACAAAAAGAGAAATTAGCTGATTTAATATCAAATGTGGATAAGATTATTGAATTGAAAATAAACTCAAACTAAATAAGAATCTACTAAGTCTTCTTTTTATTATTCCTTGGAGTTAAATTTGATATTTCTTAATCCAGTTGGGGACAAAGATCTTATCTCAACAGGAACAGTAGATGGAGCAATCATTAGTGTTTCATTAGATACCATCTTCAAAGTAGCATGAAGCTCAGCTGAAGTGTTCTTCAGAGATTGTAGAAATTCATTTCTCCTCTCAGGACATGCTGAAATTCTATTTATATTTAGGAAAACCAAATTCCCTTCCTTAACTTCATCCATAATACGATCAGTTTTAACAATATCAATTAGAGAGTAAAATTTTACTCCAGGCGGTTGTGAAATGACTTGAGTATCTTCTGGCTTAATATTAGAATCTTTTAGAATCTTTCTCTTAATACCCATAGAGTTTAACCCATTTAATGAGAAGTTTCCACTTAATAAAACCAGATTAATACAGTAATAACATTAGGGTAATACTAGAAAAAGAAAGAAGTATTAGAACTTCCATGGATCACGAACATAAACAGGTGCTGATGCAGCTCCTCTTTTTACGATTACATTAGCTAATTCTAAAGAATCTACTATTTCTCGGAATCGATTTCGTAATGTAACTGGAGTTGTTTTTGCGACTTTAGCAACTTGTTGTTGAGTTCTTCTTTCACCAGTTCTGATTCCTGCGATATATATTGCAGCTGCTGCTACACTTAATGGATTCTTACCCATATCGAGTCTTCTTGATTTGCTCTCTTCTAAAATTTTCAAAGCTTCATTCTGCGTAGCTGTTGTTAATTCAAGTTCAGTACATAACTTTGTGAGTAAAACTGCAGGATCAATAGGTGTTGGTTTAATATGTAATTCTTGAACATATAGTCTGAAACATCGAGCTATAACTTTCTTATCTGCTTTGATATGTTTTTCAATATCTTTAAGTGTGGTTGGATTGTTATATTGACGAGCTGCAATGTATATTGCGGCTGCAACCATAGATTCAATGCTTCTTCCACGAATTAAATCCGCTTTCAAAGCTTTTCTATAAGTAGTAGCTGATGCTTCAGCTATCTCATCACTTAACTCAAGTTGGCTTACTATTCTTTTCAACTCTCTCAAAGCAATTCTCAGGTTTCGAATTTGGGATCGAGAATCTCTTCTATTAAGCCATCTCAATCTTCTCATCTTTGCCACAACATTTGGATCTAGTTTCTTACCAAAGATATCCATGTTACCAAAACTAATTTGAGATGAAATACCATAATCAGATTTTAAGGGTGATATTGGTGAACCAGTTCTACTCCGAGCAGCTTTTTCTTCTCCTGTAAATGCTCTCCATTCAGGAGTTGTATCAATTAATTTTGAGAGCACTAACCCACAATTACTGCAAATAGACTCACCACGTGTGTAGTCATCAATAATTTCCTCTGAGTTACAATTTGGGCAGCGTTCTCCATTCATTTCAGACACTCTAATTAAGCATGCACATGAGATTATATAAAGCTAGCTAAATAAAGGACGATAGACGCCCCCTAACTGCAAAATTCAAACACGTGATAAACGTTTGGTTAAAGAGGTGTTTGTGTGTTTAAATAGACAATGGGTGGTTTGTATTTTTGTTTGTCACCGTTTAAAACGAATGTTCGTTTCACAGAAAGACATTTTAATAACAGTGAGACTAACTTCAAGATGACTGTTTATTTGTCTGCACATTATAATCTGTCTTGCTTTAGGGGCGTAGTTACCAAAGATCACGCAGACAGATATCAACAGATTATAGATTGGTTCGCAAGAGAACCACGATTTAAAGGAACTATTTCCTTCAATACACTCTTTCTCCAATCAATAATCTGGGATAATGAATCTATTGTAAAAGATATTTCCAAACTGTGTCTAGCAGAACAATTAGAATTGTCAGCATCAATGTTTTCGAATTATGCGCCTTTTTCGTTAGATTTTGAAAATGAGATTCTTGAACACCAAATCAAATTTGCGTCTAAAGAACTAAAAGACATTTATCCTGATAAATATATAAAGGGCTTCTATTCTCCCTTCAGTGTTTTTGATAATCGAAATGTAGGGCACCTTGTTGACGAATCGTACAAGTATATAATAGTAGACTGGAGTATTTTAGATCGAACAATTAATAAAAAACCTATCGGGGATATAGACCCCAGTTTTTCCAAAGTCTTTAAAATAAAAGATAAAGACATTTATGTTCTTCCATCATATAATTTGAGAAGTATCTATAGACTTTTTCCAGAGTTCTATAAACAATATCTCAGCTCAGGTATTATTGACAGTTTGTCAGAAGCTATCCAAGAAGGAAACGAAATATCAGAGAAAGAAGGGATAGATCTATTCGGCATATTAACTATAGACCTTAATGATCTAAAATTCCCAACCTTTAGATCTGATTTTGATTTTGACAACTATTTCATTGAAAGTAAACAATTACTCAAGCAGCCGATGAGTTTTGTTAGACCATCAGAGGTTATAGAAAAATTCGATATCAAAGAAATCGAATTGAAGTATTCATTACCTTATGAAATGATATTATCTTCTGAAGCTATACCGACTATAGATATCTCTCCATGTTGTGAAAATCTAATTAGAATAGTAAAATTAAATTTAAACAGAATCAAAAAAATAAAAAAAGCTGCAAGCTTGCTTGAAAATGATCAAAAGAATGCAATTGAAAATCTACTTAAACATTCTTGGAATTATCTTCTAACAAATTTACATAATACATACTTTTCACAATTTAATGAACCAATTAAAGGAGTAAATATTCTTGACTTTAGGAATATGTGGAATAGTATAAATCATATTAATTTAGCAGAATTTATAGCAAACTCCTACAAAACAGATAAAATAACTAAAAATGGCTTTCATATAATTGATCCTATTTGTGGAGATATGGTTTATTTCAATAACAAACTTCTCTGTAGTTTTCTACATAGAGGAGGCATAATTAATAATCTTGCTAATCTTGAAAACGGAGAGTTTATAGCTTCTTCTCCCTCACCTAATTTGATTGTAAACACTGTAACCCACGAACCTAATTATGGATTAATGTTTGACATAGTTTCTAAGAAGTACAGTGGTTTATATAATCTATTCAACGAAGGTTATGTCGCTAGTAGAAAAGAATTAACCGATGGAGTTGAAATCATTTTAAGTACTTATGCAACAAGTGACATAGTTCTGAAGAAAGTTTTTACAATCACAAACGGTTCTAACAAAATTGACATTAGATACAATTTTCAAAATAAAGGTATAGTCAAAGAAGAGTTCATTCTTTATAGTCTCTCTAAATTTAATATGGGTGATTATATAACACCAGTATTTTCACAAGAGAATCTCGTCCTAGAGAACATTTCAAGTTCAAAAGATACTGTGATTCTGGAGATAAATAATGAAAAAACAAACTCAAAGGTAAAAATCACTCTACCTAAAGAGGTTGGATATGATAGTAAGAAACGTTTTCGTAATTTAGAATTGACTCTGAGAATGAAAGTACCAATCTTGGAATTACATGAGACAAAAGATTTTGTTTTTAACATAGAAATTGAGAAAAAATAGAATAATGAGAAAGTAAGGTCTTTACTTTCGATTTGTTTTATTCTTTTTGTTAATTGCATAACCTGCTACTAGAAGAGAAAATAGAATTGATAAAGTTGCATAAGGAGCTGTTGTTGTTGGTGTCTCAACTTCAAGCACGACATTAAATAATATGGTTGAATTAAACTGATTTCCTGCCTTATCTTCCACCATTATAATCACAGTATAATTTCCATTTTCTACATAATTGTGGAACGCAAAATAATCATCTGTAACATTCTGAACTACACCATCATCCCAGAAAATCCAGACTTTGCTTATTCCTGCATACACATCAGAATAATCAAAATAAACTTCAACATAACCATCAGTTATTGCTGTATCATTCGAAGTATGACTAGTGATTTCCAAAGTAGGATTTTCGAAATCAAGATAGATAATCGTAGAAATTGTGGCATTTACTAAAATAGGAACATCATTGACTCTTGTAATGTTAATTGCAACATATAATGTCGCATTATATTCTCCTGTAACTTGAGGATAATAATGAACACTTGTATTTGTATCAACATCCATGATATCAGTGATTGGTTTTCCATCATCAAAATCCATTTCAACACTATAAAGCGACCCTCGAGAAGTATCAATTTCGTAGTAAAATGTCACATTATAGTCGTTTGTGTAGGTATTATTCACAGGATATAAATTAATCTCTGGAACTGAATCGTAGATGTACATTAATTTCATTATTCCTCCTGTTTCATTGTAAAACGCACCATAATAGAGATTGTACGCTTCATAATGCAAAATATTCCCTTTGGAGAATGAACCAATAGAAACAAAGTATTCTCTTATTGTATCAGTGTGCCCATCTTCGTTTTCTACTGTATAATTTCGATTAAGTGTTGCTTCGACTTCAGTAAACGGAATTATTTCTGTATCATTATCTAGACCTTGTGTTACAAAATATCTGATTCCATATTTCTCTACATCTGTTGAATTGTGAGTAGTAATATTAAATTCTATGTCATCTAAATCAGTTATTTTTCCTTCTTGTAATGTATTTGATTCAAAGTAAAATCCATTGTAAACCATATACACATTTAGCTGAGTTCTGACTTCATTTATACCGCCCCACATATCCCAACCATATGAGTTGTTCGCGCTGAAGAAAATTGTTCTATCCGTAAATTCAAACGTTGTGTTGAAAATAATAGAAGTTGTAGTTGTATTCCCTTCTTGCCAATCCATTTCAATAAATGTTACATTACCATTAAATACACCTAAAGCGACATCAGTTATTGGATCTCTGTACTTCGACAATGCTAAAGTTACTGTATCATTTTCTGTGCCCCCATAGATTTCGTAGCGGATCACTATTGTATTATTTGTTTGATTAGAAGGAGTATAGTAAATGTAATTGTTTTGTGTCACAGTTGCATTATCAATACTATGAAAAGCAGGAGGTGTCCCTTCTTCTGTAACATAGAGATAATGCCATGGTCCTAAATGATTAAAATTTTCTAATTCTTCATATGTTCCATTTGTGATATCACCAATCCAAGCATAACCCTTGAATGTAGTTAAACCAGTTAAACTGAAAGTGCCTTTATAATATGAACGTTCAACTAGAGAGGAGGAGTAATTCAATGCTAAGCTGGTTTCGGGGGTTAGACTCAGGTTTGAACCAGAACCTACAATTACTATTCCACTGATACCTATGAAACGATCTACGGAATATTCAACTGTTATCAAAGTGAGATTTGGGAAATTGATTCCTTGAAAATCTTCGAGCCCTTCAGCTACTAGGCTTTCTAAAATCGGTTCTGTAGGATTAGCAGCATGCATTTTCGGATCGAATGATCCAAGTCCCAATGAAAGTGTTATTAGTATTATAACTACAAAGGTATATGTCTTTTTGTTGTTCATATCTCTTCACTTCAGCCTTGCTTGGTTGTGGTATTTTAAAGCTATTTTTATGCTTTATGTATTATGTTTTTTGTTTTGGGGTCTTTTTCATTCATTCTGATATGTAAATGGATCAAAGACAACAAATGAAACTGAGCAACCAAAATTTTTAGTGATTTCTAGAAATGAACTTATAATTTTAAAGCCAGATAAACCCCAGGAAGAATCAATTATTGCTCTTCTTTCTTGAACCATTGATTTCACACCCTCTATAGCCATAGTTTCAGTTCTATCTAAAATCTCACCTCTGCTTTCAAAAGCTAACATACATGGGATTTGTTCTTCCTTGATTTTTACAAAGACTTTTGCTAAAGCAATGCATGTTGCATGTTTTTGGCCAACAGACCCTTTAGAGAGAGATTTAACAACATGAATATTTGTACTAAATGGAATCATTATGCATTTATCATCAACGTCTATGAATGTAATTCCTTTCGCTCTATCTATTTCAGGTATTATCTCTACAACAGGA
>JAGLOH010000089.1 GCA_023139025.1 Candidatus Heimdallarchaeota archaeon
TCCATAAGCTCACTGTATTTAAAATCGGTACAATTAATTTTTCATTTATAAACTTCAGGAAATCTATGAAAGAATCTATCCATAAGCTCACTGTATTTAAAATTGGTACACCTTGTCTTTCAATAATAATAGCAAAAAATATTGTACCAAAGAATCCAATGGGTTTCCCTAAAACATCATGAGCCCAGAACCACGCTGCATTGTATGTAGACCCATAAGAAATATCAATAGTTATCGTCATAGCTATTACAAGAGCAATTCTTAGGAAGTTTCCTACAACTAGAGCTAAAAGAGAATATATTGAAGCTTTAATCTTTTTACTTGATTCTGCAGGTGTAACTATTATCAGAGCCATTAATAATGCTCCCGCTTGCATTCCAGTACAAGCTCTCACAATGGCAAATTGACGACTAGCTGATATTGATTTTATTACAGGGGTATTTCCACCATGACCATCCAAACTACTTAGAAAATTTGAAATAATTATGAAAAGGGAATTTCCATATTCTATTTCATTGTATAAAGGGGCGTCTTCTATATTGAATTGATATAACTTCAACATTCCAAAAACAGTTTCATTTGTGATTTTTTCTAGAAAATAGAAATCAGGAACCAGATAAAACACCAATGTTAGAACTACAACAACTAAGAATGATAACAGGGCGTAGGTATGCTTCTTCCGTCCTTCTAATTCAGTTAAATTTCTCAATTGAAGAAAAGATTTTTGCTCTACCGCATTTGCCATTACTCTTCATCCTCAAAACATTTCAGATAGTTAAAAACTATTCGTTTTGTTAAAAAAAACAATTATCTTAAATTATTTATCTAATCATTTATTGCTCTCAACTTCTGGTTTGATGAAGTAATCAGAAAGTTTTACAGTTCTATCAATTTTCTTTGATGTACCCTTTTTTGTTGTTAGAGAGGGCCCCTCAATAAATAGTGATTCAACGTTATGCTTGATTATATCTAATCTATTTCTTAGATATTCAGAAAGGCCATATTTGTTAACTAATGAATCAGCCATGCCAAAATATTTTGTAATAGATTTCTCAAATACGGTAAGATTCAGATTTGGTTGTTTGCAGTTTGGACATGTCTCAGATAGAGGTATTCTTCTGTACGTCCTGTTACATTTTGTGCATCTAAATTTTTGTGACCCAAATCTTCTCAAATTTCCAATAAGATCTGGAATAAAGTGGTTTACAATTATTCTCGTAGCTACGTCAGTAACATCAACAGCTCGAATTAGTTCAGCCACTTGTAGCTGAGCATTCACTTTGTCTACCATTGTTGTAAGATTTTTGTAAGCTGTCGAACTAGGGCCATCAAATATGTGCGATGTTTCGTGTGAGTAGTGAAAACCCTCATATGCTGATTCGTTATCTAATCTATTCTGAATTAAGTCAATTAGTGGTAACACTGATTTTGGAGAAGAGCCTTTTAAACTAGCTTCATAGAAGGAGAGAGGATACCTCAAACATGTATCAACATTATGTGATTCATCATCAACTTCATGCGGATTTAGATTGGCAACCAAGATTAAAGGGGCATCCATTTTACCCCCTCTAATTTCAGGAAGATAAAATTTAGAGAAGTTGAGAAAAGCGTCAAGAGCTAAGAGGATAGAATCTTCATCACCATCCGCATTACGTCGCTTCGCTGCATGCCAATATGGGTGCGCAAAGTTCACTTTTGCTTTAGTGAATCCAACTATTCTGCCCACAATACCTGCAGAGGTATGTGGTGCAAGCCCAATTATTATTTTTCCAATTATATCTGTTCGATTCGTTGCTTTATAGAATCTAGGAAGACCATATACCTTCTCAAGTAATTCATCTATATAATTTGCAACATCTAGAAGATGTTTTCCCCCATCATCGTTTATTATAACATCTTGTATTTTTAGTTCAACGATTTGATCTACTTTTTCCAAAGGCTTACCTTTAACATCTACTGAATAGCCTAGTTCATGTAATTTTTGAACTGTTACTCCCACTTCTTTAGGTTTAAAATGTGTTAAAATTGCGTCTGTTGAATCAAACCTTATAGTTCCATCTCTGTAGACAAAAATGTTGTGTTTGGCTCTAAGTATCCCTTTTTCAATTAATTCAGGTATTTTGTTTTTATTCATAAGTTTCTTTACAGCTTTAACATTTTTAGGAAAAGGAGCTCCAATTATTTTCTTAGCTTCTTTTACGCGATTGCTTATTGGATAAGAGGTTCTTGAGTAACTAACTGCTTTTCTACCGCATTTTGTGCAGGTTTCACCTTTCAAGTTAATTCCACAATACTCACATCTTTTATCAAATTCAGTTTCAACACCGCACGAAGAACAGATTGATTTATTAATTAATTCACCACATTGAGGGCATTTTCGTAGAGCAAGATCAATGGATATTTTGTTATTTTCTGCAGCTTTGTAAAGATCACGAAGCCTTCCTCCTTTTTCTTCAATAGGAAAGAGAAGATGTACTGGTGGTCTCATTCTTCTGCCTTTAGCTTTCTCAGGACGTCCCATTCTCGCCCCAGTATACAATGAACATTTTTCTCTTATCTCGAATCTACTTACGGAATTAACTGCTGCTAAGACTTTACCCTTTGAATTAGTGAGTTTTTCAAGTTTTCCATTATTTATCCCGAGTGATATTAAAAGAGGAGAACTATGCAAGCCAAATTTTATTTTGTTATCTACTACATTATGAGGTATGAATATTTTTTCTAAAATTTCTTTAATTTTCTCATCAAAAGTTACAACTAGGTTCTGTTCTTCTTCGGAACTATTATCTGCCACATATTTGCGTAATAGAACATATTCATCCATAGAAATGTTTGACCAATGATAGGTATATTCAGGATGAAGGGGGATGTTAAATATCTTTGAAATAGCTAAAGTTTCTTCTGACGTTGGAATTTTAAAAAGGGGATCTTTTATGAAATTTCGAACTTTCTTAGCTAAACTTTGAGACAGAATTTCTTTATCTTTCAAAGAAATTTCCCTGTATTTTGACTCTAGCTCTTGAATCCACCACTCCTCGCAATAACCAGAAGGTACCAAATCATGACTATTTTGGTTAAATTCCCCAACACCATATAGCATATCTCCTAAAAACAAAATCTCTTGAATTTGATTTGCTAGAGACTTTGCTTCTTTGTAACTATTAACTTTTAAAACATCACCGTTTTTCAGTTTAACAATTGGAGGGTGAATAGAATCTACAGGCATAACAATTGCACCTTTACCAGGACGTTCAGTTCGTACATGAGTTCCACAAGCTAGAAAATCATCAGTTAATCCCATTAAAGCTGGATGAATTCCCATTCCAGCAAGTCCTGTGGTTCTAGATCTTCCATATCTAATCCTAAAGCCGCCAATTTCAGAGGGATGTGCAAAAACAGGACGACCTGCAATTACATCTTTGATATAACCTTCATCAGAATGAATTTCAAGTTCCTCTTCATTTTCAGAATCATCTTTAACGTCATATTCATCTGAATTATCTTCGTCAATATGAGTTCCAGTACCTTCATGAATTTTTATTAATTCTTGAAACCATTCCCAGCCATCCAATTTACTCTCTAAAATCCTTCTTTGAAGTTTCTTTGAACGACCAACTAATCCATCATTAAAGACTAAACAAGCACCACCCCGTAAACGATTTGTTTCAATTCTTTTCAAATCACGATTTCCAGACACTTCGACTTTATCTGTAGGTTCTCCTGTAATTTCAATGGGTAAGTTTTGAGCAGCAAACCTTTGTTCTTCTTTTGTTGTTGGAAGTTGCAAATGACTCACTCGATTATATAATTCGAGCTCCTCAATATATCGTTCCACTTCCCTTTGATTTGGTCTATACCTTGAGATTCCTAATGTTTTCCTTACATAATCAGCTAATAGAACACTCATTCCTGCAGCAGTTCCTCCAGCTGAACGAATTGGACCTGCATAATACACAGCTAAATATTCTGAACCATCATCATTCTGTTTAATCTTTACTTTAGCTATTCCCTCTATTGGAGCAGCTGTTATACCCTCGGTTATAACTGCTAAAGAGCTTCTTATAGCCAGTTCAGCTAGTTCCTCTTTTGTCCCTTGAACCAATTTTCCTAGACATATATCTTCAGCAATCTTAAAAGCTACGTGCTCCCTAGACATGTTATTTCTTTCATATTCACGAATCTTTTTTCCAACACCGTCAGGGCCTATAAGTCCTTCAACTCTATCAGCAATATCTTTAGCAATAGGAATCTCTACCTCAGGAACTGGATCCAAACCTTTTTTTCTAGCTTTTGATGCAACAGAGTATATTTTCTTGAGCTGTTTATTTAGATCATTAAAATACGCTTGAATGCTGATAGATAGATGGTTATTTTGACTGATTTTATTCACCCTTTCTGTTATGTTCGCGAATTAATATTCAAGGAAATTAAGCTAAGGGGTTCTCGGAGATATCATTGATTATACTTGTTTAAACATTTCCTTTTCTGTAAACAAAGTGATAAAGCTTTATTAACACAAGGAGTTTGTTTATTTGTGATTAAAGTAACAATAGCAACTAAGAATTTTAGGTTTTTGTATAGACTTAATGAAATCTTAGATGGTATTAAAGAAGTACAAACTAATCATGTTTTACCTAATGAATTTATTCCTGAAAATATAGATGTAGTCATAACAACTGAGATTGAAAAAAAATCTGTTGACTGGAAGAAAAAATTCATTCCAAAAGCATTCAATCGTTATTATTTGTATTCCAACATTTACTTAATGTATATTGGAAAAGAAAGTTTTTCTGAGGTAATCATAGGAATAGATCCAGGAAAAACCATTGGATACGCTGTTGTTGCTGATGGAGAAACTATCATAAGCGTATCCGAGATTTACACAGCAGTTGACACTGTCAAAGAAGTAATATCCACCTTTTTCAATATTGAAACAGATAAACTAGTCATTAAAATAGGGGTTGGGGGTGGGAAAATTAAGGACGAGATAGTTCAAAGATTGAATGAGATTTTTTATGATAAGGTTCCCATACATATAGTTAGAGAAGACTTTACATCAAAAACAAGACTAAATTCAACAGAAGAAAAACTTAGCAAAAACATAACAGCAGCTTTATTGATTGCAGCTAGAGAGAGCTATGTTCAAGATTCTTAATTGGATTCTCAAAAATATAGTTTTTGCATTACCCAAATATCTAAAAGTATTTAAAAGTTCGTAGTATAAAACTACCGTTCGAAAATTATAATAAAATTATCAAGAGGAAAGAGAATCTATGGAAGGCGTTGTAATGCAAGATAAGACAATTGAAGAAATGATTGAGGATATACAAAAACAGTTTAACATTGTTGGAAGAATAGGTGAGCTCCGAAAATGTTTAGCTGCTAAACTAGCAAACCGCCATATTTTGCTCGAGGGTGATGTTGGTGTTGGAAAGACAACACTTGCAAATGCAATGGCATCATATTTTTCACAAAATCTAGAAAGAGTTGACGGTGATGAAAGATATAGTTCTGCTAAACTTGTAGGCCATTTTGATCCTCCAATGGTAATTGAACAAGGTTATTCATGGGATTCTTTTGTTACAGGTCCATTGACAAAAGCTATGAAACAAGGTGCTATCCTCTTTCTTAATGAATTAAACAGAATGCCAGAAGGCACTCAAAATGTTCTCCTTTCAGCTATGGATGAGGGAATAATTATTATTCCAAAACTTGGAGAAGTTAAAGCACAAGAAGGCTTTTTCATTATCAGCGCAATGAATCCCGCTGAACTTGTTGCAACAACCCCGCTAAGTGAAGCTTTGAGAGACAGATTTGTCTGGATAAGATTGCAATATCAATCAGAGGAAGAAGAAGCAAATATAGTTAGAGTGCGAACAGGGATAAAGGATGATAAGATCATAAAAATAGCTGTAAAAATTGTTAGGCAGACAAGAGATTGGCCTGATTTAAGAAGAGGAGCATCTATTAGAGGAGCACTTGATTTAGCTTCCATAATACGTTTTCTTGAATCTAATGACATCGAATCATGGATTGATGGTTCTATTATGGCTCTTGCAACTAAAATAGAACTGGAAGATGGAGTAGAAAGTCAAATCGAAGATGTGATAAAAGACATTGTTCAAAGTGCCTTTAAAGATTTGGATTTTTTCTAGAAGAGGGAGGAGATTTGTATAAAGAGGACGTACAGCGTCCTTTTGTCTTTAGAGGAAAGATGGACAAAAACAGATTACTAGAAGCTGAAATTGTTTCAGGAAAGAGGAATCCTTCAGTATACTCTAGTCTTTCTGAAGGGATGAGTTACTACGAGATTAAAAAACAAACTGAATTGGCAATTGATGTAGATAACATGCCTGCTATTCAAGGTTTAGCAGTCTCGAATAAATTTGCTGTCGCTGAAGCACTCAATTCAAAGAAAGGATATACTATGGTTGCTAGACGTGCAGCTAAGGGAGATAATAGTGCTCCAGAATTATTTTTCATGTTAAGATCTGCATTGGATGAAAGGACTAGACCTATTTTTCGTAGACTAGCAAGACAAGTTATAATGAAATCTGCATTTGGAATCACTAGTCAAGGTATCAGAGGAGAAGTTTTCGTACAAACAGAGTATGAAATAGGATTAGATGAGTTTGATATTGATGAAACACTCGAACGTTTTCTACAAAACAGAAGTAGGATTCTTCAAACAGAAGATATTGTAAGTTTAGAAAGAAAGGAAAGGATGAAAACAGCTGTTTTAATGTTTGATACTTCAGGTTCATTGTATGGAGAGAGGTTTACAACAGCAGCTTTGACTGTTGCTGTAATGTCTTATAATCTTTCTAGGGATAATTTTAGCGTAGTCCTTTTCAATACTCAAGCTTATACAATTAAACGAATTAAAGAAAGGGTGAAATCTGAGGAACTCATCAATAGAATCCTGGAAAGTGAAAGTGCTGGTTATACTAATATTGCTGAAGGATTAAGATTTGGTGGACTAGAACTTGACAAAATTAAGAAAAGAAATAAATTTGGTATCCTTGTAACAGATGGTGCTTTTAATAGGGGGGGCGATCCACGTCCATTATTAAAATATTTCCCCCGTTTGCATGTAATCTCACTTCCAAGTAAACATGATTGGGGTAGAAGGGTTTGCAAAGATTTGGCCAGACTTGGTGGAGGCAAATATGCAGAAGTATCAAGTCATCACCAAATACCACGAATTCTGATGAAGTTACTTAGAGAAACATAGGTGGGTGGAAAAGATCCAACCTAGTAAGAAGAGAAAAAAGAAAAATATTCCTTATTTAGGTCCAAATCTTTTGTTCTATTGTTACGATTGTTCTTTGCCAATAATTAGCTCTAATACATGTCCCATCTGTGATAATGAAGTAAATTTGGTTCCTTTAACCCCTCCTTATGATGTAAGACCTTCAACCCCGTACGAGACCTCAGAAATTATAGAATTAATAAAAGTCACATTTGGCAATAATACAAATATAATACAGATGGATGACGTTTTGCTGCTCAATCATACTGGGTCTGAAGATCACATGGACGAAATTATTTTCTATGGAAAGAGTATTGGAACAAGAAGATATGATTTAACTTCCAATAGCTGGATTCTCAAGCTTAATGGTTATGGATTATCTTTATTGAATGGAAAGAAAATCAACAAATGGGTTATGATTGATGATGGAGCTATAGAATATATCATCAAAGGAGCTAGTGTTTTAATTCCAGGTATCATTGATGCTGATAAAAATATCAAAATTGGAAACTATATTGCTATTATAGATAAAAAAAACAAAGTAATAGCTGGAGGAATTGCAAGGCTAGATGATTCAGAAAG
>JAGLOH010000009.1 GCA_023139025.1 Candidatus Heimdallarchaeota archaeon
GGTATAAATTGCTTTTGTACCATTTTTGTTCTTCTTTAGATTCTTTAACACCTATCATAGAGGTATACTGAAAAGGAGTGTGTGCCTTTGTAATGAATTGATTCATAGAAATTCCTATTCGACCTGTAGGGAAATATCTATCTCTAATTGTACTCACAAAATCCTTTGTTGCAACTTTTATTTCCTCTCCTTCACAAGGAAACCCATAAATCATGTATAATTTTAATTTCCTAAAACCTGCATCCCAAGCTAGTTTGAGAGCTGAAAAAATTGTTTCATCATTCATTCTTTTATTTAAAGCTAATCTGAGTTTTTCATCCCCTGTTTCAGGAGCAAGAGATATAGTTCGTTGTTTTCCTTTTTTGAGTGCCTTTAGTAGTTTTTCAGTGAGATAATCTGCTCTAAATGATGAACATGATACTTCGTACCCCTTAGCTACTATATATTCTATTAGTTCATCAAGAGTGCCGGATTGAGCAATTGCACTTCCGTAAAGAACAATTTTATCAAAATCGTTTACTTCACCAGCTTGGTCAATTATGTCAATAAGACTGTCCAAACTTCTAGATGTTCTAGGGAATCTACAATGGCCCACAAAACAGAATTTACATCTTTCAGAACATCCTCTATCTGTTTCTAGATAGTATGCTTTACCAAAAATTGGTTCATTCTTAGTGCCTTTAACACCCTCAGGTATAATCTGTTTAATTGGGAAAAATGAATTAGAAATATCTTTCAGCTTAACACTTCTTACATTATCTCCTAACCATTCACCTTTTTCTGAAAAATGATGAGCATAAGCCATGATTCCTGGAACCGAAGCAAAAGCTTCTATTCTTCCTTTTTTATTACTATTCATTAAAGACGATATGAATACCTCACTAACTGGTTCTATATCTCCTAAGAAAAAAATATCTCCCACAAATAAGACTGGAAAAGGATTTGCTGTGATTGATGGTCCTCCAAGAATAATGAGTGGATCAGCTTCTTTTCTTTGCCTAACGTCTGGATTTATTCCTCCTCTTATCAACAGCTCAATTGCTTGGATATAATCCTGCTCAAATTGACACGAGATAGCTAGAATATCGAAATCCACTAGTTTCTTTTGGCTTTCCAGAGAATAAGGGGCTATTTTATAATCAAGGGGTTTGAAAATTCGTTCACAGATTATTTCATCTTTTTCGTTAAATAGAAAATATAGTAACTGAACACCCAAACTTGTCATAGCTACTCGATAAGTGTTTGGATAAATTAAACCGATTTTGACTTTCTCATGGGTCCAATTTTTCTTTATTGCATTCAGTTCTTTAATCTGCATCTTTTCTTTTCCTTTTTACAGTATAGTTTTGAGTACCAAAATAAATTGAATCTGGAGGAACATCCTCCTTTACTATTGTTCCTGCACCAATCCATGAGTTACTCCCAATTTTTACTCCAGGCATTAGTAGAGCTCCAATACCTGTTTCCACTCCCTCACCAATTATTACGCCTAATTTCCTCCTTCCGCTATCCTCTTTCTTTCCTTTTACAGTTACAGGAATGGATTTTTTATCTATGCGTAAATTTGCTGTAAGAGTTCCTGCTCCTAAATTGCAATTATCTTCAATGATTGAATCACCTATGTAGGAGAGATGTGCAGCGTGTGTATTGGTGCCTATTACTGAATTTTTAACCTCACAACCATTTCCAATTCTGGATTTTTTACCAAAGAAAGAGTATTTTCGAATGTAACAGTTTGGTCCAATGTCTGAGTCCTCATCAAAGAAAGCAGGACCTTCGATATAAGTCCCACTTCTTAGGATAGCTCCTTTTTTGAGAATAATATTACCTTTGATTTGCACGTTTTCTTCGATTGTCCCTTCACGTAAATTATCAATTTTTGATAATAGAGATTCATTTGCTTCTAACAGAGACCAAGGACGACCTAAGTCAAACCAATAATCATCCTCATTGAGTTTCACTAAACTAGCTGGAATCTTTTTATTAGCAAGTAAGAAGTTTACAGCATCTGGTATCTCATATTCTCCTCTAGAAGAAATTTCATTGTTTTTGTGTTGATTCTCAAGTATCTCGAATATATCTTTGTTTAAAGAATACAAACCAATGTTTGCATATCCTTCTGGAACATCTTCTTTTGTTGGTTTTTCAATAATTTTGATAGGTTTTTCTTTTTCATCTACTATAACAATTCCGAAATTTTCTGTTTCTTTAGTATGCTTCCCTCCTATGGAAATAAAACCATTTCTTGCAGCAATTACTGTCTGTTTCAGAAGGGATTCAGAATATATACAATCACCATTAACACCAATGAAAAAATCCTTTTCAATTTCGCTTTTAGCTAAAAGAAATGCGTTTCCTGTTCCCTTGATCTCTTCCTGATGAAGAAAAGTAAATTCTATAGTCGGAAATTCCTTTGCTAAATAATCCTTAATCTTTTCTTCCATGAAATGAGTGACAATTACGAATGAATTGATTCCAAATTTAAGAAACCCATTAATTGATCTCTTTAAGATTGGTTCTCCTAAAACCTTTAACAATGGTTTTGGATTTGAATCGGTTAAAGGCTTTAATCTAATGCCTTCACCTGCTGCTAATATAACAACCTTCATCCTTTATTGTCACCTTTAGAGAAGTGGTTAAACTTCGAAAACTTCTCCTTCTGCTTCTTCAGGAGTTGCTGCTCTTGGAGCTCGCAAATTGTTAATACTTTGAATAAGATCAAATGCTTTAGGATTAGTAAAAATTTCTTTAAACGCTTCCCATTGTTCAAGTGATGTAACAAATAATCCTTTACGCTTGAGTGGAGTTCCATCTTCTCTGGCAGGAATAATTTCTAAACCAAAGTTAGCATCATCACCTTTTGTAGGTAGTTTAACAATGGTTACTCCAGAGACACTTGTCTTCTTTTTGTCCCAGTCTTTCATTTCTTTACCAAATTCTTTCAGTCTATCTGTTAGATCTGTTGTCATAATATTCACTGAAGGT
The DNA here is from genome assembly GCA_023139025.1 of Candidatus Heimdallarchaeota archaeon. Lineage (GTDB taxonomy): Archaea > Asgardarchaeota > Heimdallarchaeia > Heimdallarchaeales > Heimdallarchaeaceae > UBA460. The sequence goes on from JAGLOH010000009.1 coordinate 2,986, forward strand.
AAACAGATAATTTAATTTTTAAACCCTCCTCTCTTTGAGGTTAGGAAAGCTACATACGAATGAATCAGTTTAAAAATTCCTTTGAAAGAAGAAAATTAAGATGAATTATGCAATTGCTAATGGTAAGATTTACACCGTAAATAAAGATGAAAAAATCATAGATAAGGGTACTATTTTAATCAAAGATGGTAAAATAGAGAACATTTTGGAAGGAGACACTTCTGTACCTGAAGACTATGAAATAATTGATGTAGAAGGAAAACATGTTTTCCCAGGATTCATAGATACTCATACTCATCAAGGTTTGTTTGATGGTAGTATTGGTTGGGCAGGATTTGATGGAAATGAAATGACAGACCCAAACACAGCACATGTTAGAGCACTAGACGCAATTAATCCTGAAGATCCTGGTTTAGAAGAAGCCAGAATTGGCGGAGTTACAACAATTCAAACAGGACCTGGAAGTGGTAATGTTATTGGTGGAACTGATACTATAATCAAAACATACTGTAAGAGTAAGATAGTAGATGATATGATAGTCAAAACACCATCTTCTATGAAAGCAGCTCTAGGAGAAAATCCAAAAAGAGTTTATGGAACAGATAAAAAACTACCCTCAACAAGGATGGGGACAGCTGCTGTATTCAGGAAAGCCTTTGTAGATGCTCAGAATTACGGAAAGAAATGGGAAGAATACAAACTGAAGAAAAAGCAATCAGAAGAAAAAGAGGAATTAGATAAAATACCTTCAGAACCAGATAGAGATTTAAACAGTGAAATGCTCCTAAAGGTTTTAAAAAAGGAAATACCCCTGAATTTTCACTGTCATACCAGCCACGATATAATCTCAGCCATCCGTTTAACTGAGGAATTCGATATTGATCTTATGCTTGTTCATGCAACAGAAGGTCACAAAATTGCTGACTACATTGCTAAAAAGGGAATTCCTGTCTCTGTAGGACCTTCTTTGGTGGGTTTTGAAAAAGTTGAACTTCGTAATATTAGTTTTGAAACTCCGGCTAAATTGTGGAAAGCTGGTGTCAAAATCTCAATCCAAAGCGATTCCTTTACTCGCCTTAAGCACTTCCAAGTACTCCCATGTATGGCAGTTAAGGAAGGACTTCCTATTAATGAAGCACTCAAAGCTGTTACAATTAATGCTGCTGAAATGATAGGTGTAAGTGATCGTTTAGGTAGTCTTGAAGTTGGTAAAGATGCTGATATCGTTGTTTGGACTGATCACCCAATTGAAGACTTCTACGCAGAAAATCAAATTACATTAATTGACGGTGAAATTGTTTATAAGAAAGAATAATACCTTTCTCTCTTTTTTTTCAAGCTCTTTCATAATGACCTGGCTTTCGATGTTCACCAAAAAACTCTAAACCTTTTTCTTTCAATTGCTTTTTTAACTCATTTGCATGGCTTTCTGAAATATCGCCTTTCTTAAACATGTATTCTATAATTTCTAAAGCTTCTTCTTCAGTGGAACAACGACATATAAAATCTATTACACCTGGTGTGTGGCTTTTGAATTTTCTTACTTTCTTGGATCCAGCAGGTGTTCTTATTTCTTCTTCTGGAATTTTGTCCTCTCCTTCCATTATCTCTCTATATAGAACTGGAAAGTGACTTTGGAAATCTTCTTTATCGTCCCCATCATCTCTGGATTCTTTTCCTTCAGACATGATTCACTGAACTTTGGTACCCTAAAAAAGATTGAGATTATGTATTATATTGCCGGTTTATTCAAAAAATGCTTCTTATACAAAAAGTCTTTATTTTTAGAAATAACTGAAATAATAATGTTAGTTGGAATAGTAGGTAAACCTAGTTGTGGAAAAAGCACATTTCTTAATGCTTTTACAATGGTTAATGCGAAGGTAGGGGATTATCCCTTTACAACCGTAGATCCAAACAGAGGAACAGCTTATGTAAGAAGTCCTTGTGTCTGTAAAGATTTAGGAGTTGTAGATAATCCAAAAAATTCTCTCTGTAAGGATGGAATTAGATATCTCCCCGTTCAGTTTTTAGATGTAGCAGGACTAGTTCCTGGAGCTTCTGAAGGAAGGGGTTTAGGTAACAAGTTCTTAGATGAATTAAGACAAGCTGATGTTCTTCTTCATGTAGTTGATACAAGTGGTTCTTTGGATGCTGAAGGAAATCAAGTGGACAAGGGATCTTGGAACCCATTAGATGATGTAAAATTCTTGGAGGAGGAAATTGATGCCTGGATAAAAGCTATTGTTAGTAGAGATTATGCAACAATGAAAAAGAAGGCTTCTGCTGAGAAAATAAGATTTTCATTTCTATTGCATGAAAAACTAACAGGGCTGGCCATAAAGAAACATACGATTGAAGCATCTATTAGAGAAATTGGTTTAATTGACGATGATGCTAATACTTGGGATGATAAACTAGATGATCTAATTACAACGATAAGAAGAAAATCCAAACCAATTATAATCGTTGCAAACAAAATTGATCAACCTACATCCAACAAAAATTTCCTTAGGATGAAGGAAGAACTAGATGAGGACATTTTTCCAGCTTCAGCACTAGCAGAGGTTTTTCTGCGAACTGAACAGGAAAATGCAACTATTTCTTACTCCCCTGGTGATCCTGGTTTTAAAATCCTTAATCAAGAAAAACTAGGAGAGAAAAAGGTACAGCTTCTTGATAGAATTAATACTGATCTACTTCAAAAATATGGTTCTTCTGGAATACAAGAGATACTGTCTCATGTTGTTTTCAACTTGTTTAACATGATTGTGGTCTTTCCTGTTGAAGATACTGCCAAATTTACCGATAAGTCAGGAAACGTACTTCCTGATGCTTATCTTGTCCCCCAAGGTACAACTGCTAAAGAGTTTGCAGGAAAAGTACATACAGACTTTGCAAAGAATTTTATTCATGGCACATTAGCACCATCTGGTAGACGAGTAGGAGCTGATTACGAGTTACAAAATAATGACATAATAAAGATTGTATCAGCTGTAAAATAGAGTTAAAGTAAAAATAAAAAGAAGTGGAAGAATAAATCTTCTAAGCTGTTACAGTAGTCTCAGCGGCTTGATGAGTTGATGCAGTGGAACCTGGTAACAATAATACCTTGCTTTTTCTGATATCCACCATGACTATTGGGTATATTTTCCCAACGATTTTTTTCATTTCTCCAGCAATTGTTCCATTTATCATGTTTTGAGCAAATTCTACAAATATTTGGGCTCTAGCTGTTGTTTTTACTAACTCTTCAATTGCTTTTCTAATAACTTTTTGTGTGCTTGCTCCACATCTAATAGGTGTGATAACAATAGATGAAACTCTTAATCTTGCTCTATCTTTTGTAACAACGTTTTGTATTGCTTCAACCTTAGAACGATTTCTTCTTATTTGAGATCTGATTTGTTCTTTAGCAATTTCATGGCCATCAAATTCTGTTGTGCAAATATTACCTTCAACACTTGTAATTCGAAATCTGATTTTTAGGTTTATATCATAATAAATGTCCTCAGCAACTCCAAGTCTAGCCATCTCAATCACTCTATTAATTAGTTTTTCAGGCTCACTTGCAGGAGTTTCTCCTAAGGATTTATTAACAATATAACTTGCAGCAGTTACTTCGTACCAAGATTTTTCTTTCCATTTGTCTACTACTTTTGTTTTTCCTTTCGTTTTTCGTGTTGGTCTTCGAGATAATGACAATGGTTTAACCTCTAATCTGTTGTTTTTCTTCTTCTTTAATTGAGTTTTAAATATTATGTTTGAATATAAATTTAAAACTAGAGAAAATAAGTCTATAGAATTAGCTAAATATCAGCTTTTCACGCTCTTGTAAACTGATTCGATAGTACTTATTGTGCTAATTATGTCATCTGCTGTATTTCTTAAAGTTGAAATCGGAGATGAGGATTTAAGCTTTAGAATCAATTTATTATCATCAATTTCCATAGTTATTGTTGTCTTGTCATCCACTTGCTTATTTTCAGGTTCCAAGCTTTTAGCAATAATATTTGCTATATCATTATTCTTACATTCAATGACCATTGTAAAGCTAGATTCATGTGAAATCATTTATTGTCTTCCTTCTCTTTTGAACTAGTTTCTGCTTTTGTGCCTTCATGATGTTTCTTTAGAGCTTTTTCAAACCCTTCAAGAATGACAGGATACTCCTCATCAGAGAGTGCTAGTCTGAAAAACTCGCTTTCTCCTTTGAAGCATGATTCAGCAATAGTCTTTTCTTTCACTAAATCCTTAAAGAAGTGATATATTCGGAATCCTTTTTGAATCTGAGTTGGCGAATCGTGCATATACAAATAGTTCATGTTTGCCTCTTTTAGATGAAGAAGAAGCGGTATTTCTATCGATATGATATTACTCTCAACAAGGGCTTTCATGACAAGAGGGGCTGATTCTAAATCAAAAATGTCTTGATTTTCTATAATTCTATAATATTCTTTATTTTCAACAATTCTTGAATCTTGAGTAATTTTTTCAATTATTTGTGCTGCTTTTCCGTGATAATTTTCCATTTTTCGTTTAAGCTCATCGTATAAATTGGTTCTGTCTCCTAAAATAACTGCAAGAGCTAAGCCATATTTCTTTATTTGACATGCTCCTTCTAACAGCCATAAATACTCTTCGGCATCTCTTGTTTGACTTTTACTTGTTTCTGTAAGAATAATATAATTGGTACCGAATAACAATTCTGTCCTGAATTGGGAGTTTCCTTCTACCAGAAGAGCAATCAATCTATCATACAATTTCTTAGTTTCGTTTGTTGTAAGCGATGAAAATGTTCTCCAATTACCATCTTTTTTCATTGGAATCTTCAGTTTAGACACGAAGGATGTACAAGCTTCTTCATTTCCAGTTAACCCCGGAAAATATGGGTTGATTGAATATTTCAAAGCTAAATGAATTGGAAGACTCTCTCTACCTGATATTCTTGTTCCTTTTGATTCTTCAAGTATCGCTTCTTCCTTCCCTTCATCTAGAATAAATCTGTTTATACCAATCAACTCTTGGCTCTTTGAGTCAACTTGCTTTTTTGCTAAACCACCTACTACAGCTAATCCTGAGAATTTTGGATAATCTTCTGTAAAATCTTTTGCAATGAAATATGCTAGTCCTGCATTTGATAAGGCTATAACTGGAATTTCTAATTCCTTTAATGAAAGTGTTAAGATAGTATCCCATGGCAGCTTTAATCTCTTATCAATTGTGATTTTATTACCTATTATGATAATATTCTTTGCTTCATCTTTGAGGAGTTTACTAGGCAATTCTTTTACCTGAAAACCAATAAATATGTATGTTAAATAGTTGATTTTCTTAATTCGTTCATCCAAATCTGAGTTGTTATCAATAAAAATTATGTGACACCCTAAACCTATTTCTCTTAAACAGGAGACCAGAATACCAGATGCACATAAATTATCAGGGTTAACCTTGCAGATTATTACAAGATTTTCTTCTAAACCTTTAAGCAACTCAGAAATTTTGCCTGCCTTGTCCTTAAGGTCTTGAATTTTTTCATAGGGAACTTCTATAGATGACACTAGTTACCAATATCCTACAAAATAAAATAAATATAAAAAGATAAAAGAATATCGTAACTTAGAGTAAAAGACCAGCAGTTTTTGGATCATATTTCCATTTTGTTGGAAAAATACCCTTCTTCTTATAGAATTTAACTAGCCTTCGAATCTTTGATTCGATTAATTGTAATCCCCTTTTACTGTGAAGATCCTTCTTATTTTCTTCTAAATGTTTTCGTAGATGAGAAGCTTGTCTAACAAGATTAACTAAATCTTCAGGATATTTTGGCTTTAAATCTAAATCTTCTACAATTTTGCTCATTTTTGTGCCAAAAACTTCCTTTACATTGGAAATACCATATTGGTCTCGTAAGATTACTCCAATCACTGCCGAAGATTGACCTTGTCTTCGAAGTTCTTCAATTTTTTTAACTACAAAATCCTTATCGTAAGGTATCCATTCTGGGGATTGATTCCTATAAGGTCGAGTTGAACTCGCTTGTCCTTTTCTTCTTGCGTGCATTCTTGCCATTAGTTTCACCGGTTTATTGCTTTGCGAAGGCGGTTAAGGAGGTGAATAATATTCGAAGGGACTTTTGACGGTGAGAATATAAATTCTTGGTTGCCAGTGTCATTTCAGCAAAAGTTTGTTCATTATCTTTTGGTTTAAAAATTGGATCAAATCCAAATCCTTTATCACCGACGGTAGAGAGAATTATTGAACCCTTTGTTATTCCTGTGAAGGTCTCTATAGACTTTCCATTGTGAAATGCTATCACTGATTTAAAATATGCTCTCCTATCTTCTTTACCCTCCATTAGCTTTAATATTCCATCATTACTTATTGTTTTGAACACATATGAGGAATAAGGCCCTGGAAAACCATTCAGAGTTTCTATAAACAACCCTGCATCTTCAAGAAAGAAATTAAGTGCTTTTAGTTCAGGTTTCTCTTGAATTACTCTAGAACAACTTTTTCGTGCAATAATTTCAAGCGAATCGTCTTGAGGTTCTTCGTATTCATGATTATACCATTTAACTAACAAGTTGTACTCTTTAGCTATACTCGAAGCTTCTTCGTATTTTGAAGAATTGTGAGTTACAAAATGAATTTCCATTACTATAGCTTTTCTAGGTTTTTATTAGTCTTTTTCTATGAAAGAGTTTAAATGCAAAAACTATTGATTTATATATGTTAGAAGGATAGAGTGATATCCAAAAACTATAGCCTGGTGAAACTATATGGAAGAATTAACTCATTCAACAATTTACAATTCTGCAGAGGATGTAACGATTGAAAAGGAAATCTTAAGTACTCTCTCGAAAGTCTCGGAGACAAATAGCATACTAAGTATTTATTCTATGAATGCCCGTGCAATTTACTTCTTTCCAGTAGCTTCTGATGTCTTTAAGCTAAGTATTCAAATTTTTCCTTTGACTCCTGAAATCGTTGCAAAAATTATGAATAACATTTCAAAAATATCTACAAAGGTAGTTTATAGTACCGGGTTATGTCTAATTGAAAACAGGTGTTTTTGGGAAGGTTTTTTGCAGGAAAAGGATTTAACTGTAGAAGTAGATGAAATTGAAACTAGTTTAGGTTCAATTGCTGAAGTATCTGGAATCACAATTGAAAAAGTGATTAAAACAGGTTAGTTTAAACTAACTTTCAGATTAAGCACTCGAATAAATTCTTTGTATCTATTTCTCAATGTCACTTCAGTAATTTGACATGTTTTAGCAATTTCATTCTGAGGACATTTTGTTTTATTTTGCAATGCAGCTATATATAATGCAGCGGCAGCAAGAGAATTAGGATTTTTTCCAGCTGTAATTTTAGCAGCTTTCGCTTTAGTGAGAATTATTTGGGCATCATTAAGTATTTTAGTTGAGAAATTAAGAATTGATGCGGACTTAGCGATACTACTTTCAGGACTTGCTAGAGGCATTTTTAGGTCTAAATGTTTTAAAAGAAGTCGGAAGTTCTTTGCTAGCTTTTTCTTACTTAATCTGGTTTTATCTGCAACATCTTCCAATGTCTCAGGTTGTTTATGTAGTCTGCAAGAAAGATATAGTGCTGCTGATACAAGAGCTTCAGTAGATCTCCCTCTAACTAAACCAGTTTTCAGAATCTTTCTATAAATCATTGCTGCTGTTTCTCGAACCTTAACTGTTAGATTTAGTTGACTACTTATTCTTTTAATTTCGTTCAAGGCTCTAAGCAGATTTCTTTCAGTTCCATATTGCAAAACAGCCCTACGCTGTAAAGTACGTAATCTAAACATCTGGCTAGCTTTTTCTGGAGATATTGAATTTCCAAAAATATCTTTGTTTGAATAATCTATTAGTGTACCATAATGATCATAGGTAAGAAGATTTTTTGGAGTTCCTGTTCTAGCTCTTTTGACATGTTGTTCTTTGGAATAAGCTCTCCATTCAGCAGTTTGATCAATATAAGAATCCTCTACTACTAATCCACAGCTTCCGCAGCTCACCTCGCCTCTAGTGGCATCAAATGTAAGTTTCAATGAGTTGCAGTCAGGACACCTTGGAAGTGCAGCTTCAGTACTGGTTGTAATGTTAATAGGTTTCGGAGCCATAATAACACCCTAGGGCTGTCTGGATATATCTTAACTATTGAGTATTTAAATTTGGCTGAACTTTCCTACTCATTTTTTGGTAACTCAAAGTGGTAAAAAATGTAGAAAATTCGAATGAAAATTCCTTTCAAAGGACATAAATAAATAAGTTAATGATGAAAACTGTTAAAAACATCACATTTGGCTAATAATTTAGTAATAAGAAACAACAGTCCCTTAATCATGGAGTGCAAAAAATGTCACAAAAAGCAGGACAACTTGAGTTTAAATTAAATATAGGAGATCAAAAAGGTAAATGCCACACCAAAATCGTTAGAGATGCTCAGGCAAATTCTCTAATTGGCTTAAAGCTTGGAGCTAAAGTTGAAGGGAATTTAATTGGTTTGCCTTCTTGGGAATTTACAATCACTGGTGGGAGCGATAGAGATGGATTTCCCCACAGAGCAAGTATTGATGGTGCTAGTAGAAGAAAATACCTATTAAAGGGCGGTGTCGGATATAAAGTTCTACGCAAAGGTAAGCGTGTAAGAAAAGCAGTCCGTGGGAATACTATTTCTGAAGCATCATATCAAATTAATATGAAAGTTTTAAAAGCTGGTTCTAAGGCTTTAGAAGAACTAATCTCTGAAGTTAGTTCTAGTTAATAAAATAAGGGGAATTTATCCCTTAACTATTTCTTTTTCTCTTCTTCATCAGGAGATTCTGTGAAGAAAATATATACAATTGAGAGAATGATTGTCGAAATGAGCATTCCAAAAATGGTCCATTGCATAGCTGTAGTGTAATTTGTTTCTTGAGCTGATCCTGGTTTAATTGAAGTAATTATCCAAGTAATCAATATGGCAGTTACGGAAGAACTAACGAATGAACCCCAAGACGGTAAACTAGCTCTGATTTCTCTAAGAGTTGCTAGAGCTAACATTAGGAAGAAGTAGAAAATTGAAACAAGAAAACCAACTAGAATTGTCAAACCAACATTGTATATTTCTGTTGGATCTTCCAAATATAATCCCTTTAACCAACTTGGAGCACTATTTAGATTCAAACCTGAAAAAATAAAAGCTAATATTAGAACTGTTAATGCAATTATTGAACCTATGAGAAGTGTTCTGTTCTTTTCATCTTTCCAAATTCTTTCATATAAACCCATTTGAATTTGACTCCTATTCTGTTTTCTCCATTTTAGCAGGTTGCGTATAATGAAGCTTTATGACGAGGTTTCATAACCCAAGCAGTTTATTAACTTTTGGCTTTCTGATTTTATTACTGCAATAAGATCTTTCTTCTGCGATAGATGTTAGAGTATTTTTTTCTTTATACATTCTATCTAATGAAGCATATTAGTAAGTTTATGAGCTGTGAGTACTAACTACTATGAAGGAAGATTTTTGAAGAAAGTAAGAAATTAAAGCTTAGTTGAAAGTGAAAATAAACATGTCAAACAGAGAGAATCATGTCAATAAAGTTCAGCTTTCTTTTGAAAGCAATGTATCCTTGATTGACGGTTCCACTGTACTAGATTTTATTGAAATTGCTAACATAACCAAGATACCTATTATGGCGGTTAATAACCTAACAATTGATGAAAGAAACAAATTAATTGATGATGCTAGCATTTCTAAGTTTTCTTTAGTCTCTCCAGCCCACATGTATAATTTGTACTGTGATACAAGTTACAATTTAGAACAAGCTATAACCGTTCTTCGAAACCATTTATTAGATATGGACTCAAATCAACACATCATTGTGACAAGAAAAAACATATCTGGTAAGAATATAGATGAAATAAAGAGGAATCTACCAACAATTCGCTTTCAATATGAACTAATAGGTATTTTTTCAGAAACGAAAAACATACTGAAATGGGCAGCTAATGACAGAAGAATTGATTTTTTTGCTGTAGACCTTAGTTCAAACATTTCTTCAATTGATGCCGCCCTTTGTTCCCTTATAAAACAAAATAATAAATTTGTGGAATTATCTTTAGCCTCTTTGTTAACTTCAGGCGATGATAAAAAATTTAGTCAATCATTACGAAACGGCAAGAAGTTGATGAAATTACTATTACAAAATCGCATCCCCTTCATATTCTCAATGAATCCAAAATCCCCATTACATCTACGTAATGGTTCTCAAATGAGATTTTTAGGGGAATTATTAGGCGTTTCATATAATCAAACCAAGAAAGCTGTTTTTGAAAATCAATTTTCTGCCTTAATTTCAAATATTATAAAACTCCATGATTCTTCAATTTTTGAAGGGGTGAAGGAGGGTATATAGTTGGTAATTATTACTAGAGATAGATACGTTGTTGTTAATGTTATAACTGATGAATCATATGTCAGTATGAATTTAATTAAAACCAAGGTTTGGCAAACCTATCAAAATGTTTTTGGTATTTCTGGATCTTCAAGCGCTGGTCTATATTTTGAGCATTTTGATGAAAAGAAAAAGAGTGGAATCATTAGGTGCTCTCATGATTCTCTTTCATCTTTACTTACAGTTTTAGCTCTTATTACAAAAGTAGATGGTATAGATGTAATCCTTCATCCAATCTATGTAAGTGGAGTAATTAACAAAGCCAAGAAATATCTTACATAGTCATAATCCAAGACAACAATATTGATTAAATCCGACTTCAGATTTAGCTTAGAATGAAGAATACCGATGATTCTTTGATTAAGGAACTGAATAGACCTTCTTGGGATGACTATTTTATGGGAATAGCAGAAATTGCTAAAACTAGATCTTCATGCATTAGACGACAAGTGGGGGCAGTTCTTGTCAATGATAAGCACCAAATTATTTCTACAGGTTATAATGGAGTTCCTCGTGGAATTGTTCATTGCACAAAAGAAACCTGCACTAAATTATACGAAAAATCTGGTGAAAAAAATGAGGTGTGTCCAGCTGTTCATGCTGAGTTAAACGCAATAATACAAGCAGCTACTGCTGGAATTAGCTCTGAAGGAACAATACTTTATTCTACAACAAGACCTTGTGGAAACTGTACAATGGCTATAATTAATGCTGGTATACGAAAAGTAATTTACATTGAGGATTATTCTGATCCCATATTACGTTCAGGTTGGTTAGATTCCTCAGATGTAATTTTTGAGAAATATGATAAAAGTAAGTAGTGTAAGATTATTTTTTAAATCTACTTATTTTTAGAGAATTTTAATTTCTTGGAAATAATTATATTTTTAGTTTGTTGTTTGTAAAATGTTTTCTCTTTTGCTTTCGAAAGCTTTCTTAGAGAATTCACTATTCTGCCTTTGTACAAAGAATCTAGTTCTTTCTCGTTTAATTTTTGAAGAATCTGATTTTTTATTTTGATTCTTATATCTCCTTTTACTAATTCAAAATCTATGGGGTAAATTCTTTCTATTTCATCCTCTGTTTCTTGTGAAATTTCACCTTTAATTATCTCGTCTTTTCGGAGATCTAATACATGGTTAGGAGTTAGGGAAATGTAATGCTTAATTTGACGAGGATTGGTAATTTTGTGCTTAAAATCAATTTCCTTAATTATTTTCAAATCACCATCTAGAATTACTACTCTTTTATCTTCCCCAATGGAGATTAATTTGTTATTGTAATAAAAAAGACCTAGAACGTTCTTGTCATGTATCCTCTGTTTCTTTGTTATTTCTAAGTCCTCATTATTTAATAAAACGATATGTCCTGAATTTAGGGCAAATGCAAGATTATCAGGAGTTATCGCTGTTCCTGTTATTAGACTTATTTCTTTATGATGTCCCTTTTTTTCAAGTTGTGTGTCAAAAATTATTAATTCGCCAGTCTCTAGACCTACCACAAAATCGTTATTTGAAGTCTTTAATAGTGAAAAGGGTTTTGATGTAAGGTTAATTGATTTGATGATTTTTGATGTTTCAATATTGAACATAGAAATTGTTGAATCTAATGAAGTAGTGTACAGAATGTTGTTTATTATTTCTAATCCTGTGATGTGCTTTCCATGAACAAAGAAAACCTTTGATATTTTTAGGCTATCTTTTTTCCAGATAGAAACAAATCCGAATTCATGTCCTATAATGATGCTATCTACAGTCATCGTACTAACTATTGCAGGAAACCCATTTCTCCTGGAAATCTTAAAAAGCAAAGCATAAGGATCTTTTTTCTCAAAATCCTTCAGATATTTGGATGCTTTTCTAATAGCTTTAACAACTTTTGAGTCTTTAATGAAAAATGCTCTTCCTTCTTTAAAACTTTCAACATCAAAAATAAATTTGTCTCCTTCTTGACATGAAATCAATAATCGGTTATCTAAGGAGAGAATTTGACTCATTGTAACAATTTTTGTCTTCGAAAGAAGTTTGAATTTACCATCCTTAATTATCCATTTCCTTAATTGCTCATCTCTTCCTGCAGTTATGATGAATCCCTTCAAAGGTTTAGCTCCGATAATAGAGGATATGTGAGCTTTTGGTCTTACAATTTTGCTAAAATTAATTAATGACCATGCTTTCAAATCTAGTTCCCAAGCCGTAGAAATTATTAAGTCCATTGTTTCTAATTTTTGAATATCTGTAATAGCTGCTTTATGTGCAAAAATACACCCAAGTTCTTTTTCTAAATTAAGATCCCATATGCAGATTCTCCCATCTTGCCCTCCAGTTAGCAAGTATCCATCAATTTCCCTAATGATATTAACACCTCTAAGATGGCCTGGTTGATGATAAAGGATTTCTGTAAAATTGGTATCTTGGTTGTTCACAATTATCCGAATTTCAAAGAACTAATTAACTTTTATATTCAAGTCTAACGTATTTAGATTAAGAAAAAATTATGGTGGCTCATATCGTCGTGAGAACATCACATTTCAGTCTGGGACGGTTAAATCATCGCCACATGTAGGTTAAACTTCGAAGTTTTTATTTATTACTCTTACTGAGTTTAAATTAGAAAAAATGTGTGAAGGGGAGAAAGAATTAGAGGGGTTTTATGCCAATTGTTACTTTAAACTCATCAAATTCCCATTCCTTGAAATGTCCTTCTGATGGTTTTTTGAATTGCAAGTTCTTACTTAGTGTTTCTTCTTTGACATATTCTTCATGTTTTGTAATAGCTTCTAGACCAAATTCGTCAGTTTCTATGGATAGAACAATTTGTTGTGTATATTCCAAATCCAACTCTTTTCTCATTGTTTGGACACGCCTTATTATGTCTCTTACATATCCTTCTTGCTTTAGTTCATTAGTTATTGTTAAATTGAAAAGTAACAAATAACCTTCTGCTTCTTCACCTGCAAAACCTTCCTGAACCTCTATTCTGTATTCTAAATCTTCTGGAGAGAGCTGAAATTCAGTTCCCTCTACACTTAATACAATTGAATCCCCTTTAGCTAACAATTCTACATATTCTCTCGATTGATTGGGATCTAATTTTTCCAATTGTGCTCCTATGCCTTTTACTGCAGATTTTACTTTTGGAGCTAAAACCTTGAAATTGGGTTTTATTATATAATTCACTAATTCTTCAGAACTCTTACTAAGTGTTATCTTCTTCACATTTAGTTCTTCTTTGAATACAGTTTCATATTTTTCTATCAAATCCTTTTTTCCAAGTGGAGATATTAATATAAGTTCTGAAAGAGGCTGTCTTAATTTTATATTTGCTGAGGAACGTATACTTCTTCCAGCAATTACGAGTGAAAGGACTTTGTTCATGTCTCTTGAAAGGTTGAGATCTACTTTTTTCTTATTTAGAACTGGATAGGGTAGAAAATGCACGCTTAATGGAGCCTCAGAGTCTAATCGTTTAACAAGATTTTGATGTAATTGTTCTGCTATAAATGGAATGAAAGGAGCTAATAGTTTAGATAATTTAACAAGTACTTCATAGGTTGTTACATATGCTGACTTTTTGTCCTTATCAAGCCCGTTTTTCCAAAACCGACGACGAGATTGTCTAAGATACCAGTTACTGAATTTGTCTATTACAAATTTTTCAAATGCTTGTACTGCTATATGAACAGTCATGTTTTCAAGAGCATCATCTATGGATTTTGTCAGATAATTAATTTCGCTTATTAACCATTTATCAAGTTCTGGTCTTTCCTTTAAGGGAACCTCGAATGCTGTAGGATCAAAGTTATCTACATTAGCATTAGATACGAAGAAACTGTAACTATTCCATAACGTAAGGATGAATTTTTTCATCGATTCATATATCTGTTCAGGAACAACTCTTACACTATTCCATGTAGGATATGAATAAAGAAACCATCTAACTGCATCTGCCCCATACTTTGGTATAACATCCCCAGCAACAATCACATTTCCCTTACTCTTACTCATTTTCTTTCCTTTTCCATCAAGAGTGTGGCCCATAGTTAAACAATTCATATACGCGGGTTTGTCAAATAAGACTGTACTTATGGCCAGTGAAGTGTAAAACCATCCTCTTGTCTGATCAATCGCTTCCGTTATGAAATCATATGGAAAATGTTTATTGAACAAATCCTTATTTTCAAAAGGGTAATGATATTGTGCAAAA
>JAGLOH010000090.1 GCA_023139025.1 Candidatus Heimdallarchaeota archaeon
AAATTCATAGTGGTGGGGTTGAAATCGCTCGAAATCACTGATGTTGAGCAATCGTAAATGAGTCGTTAACCTCGTTCCTGTTTCCCCTTCAACCACTACTGGAATATATACTTCAGGTAAAATCACCTCTAAGTTTGGTGTTATACTAGCGTATTCCTCCAAAAATTCTAACACTTCAATATTTATTCTACTTTCAGATAAACTCTTTCCTTCTTCTATAACAAGAAGAAGATCTGAAGGTTGAATAATCTCTGCCATTCCACTTAAATTAGATGCATATCCTCTGACTAAAAGGGTTGTAGAAATATATATGACGAGAGCTAAAGTTAATGTCATTATAGCTTGATAAGTCCTCTTTCTATTATGAAAGAAAAACCGAACACTAAACTTCAGCATTTAACATATCACTTTAAAGACATGAATTTCAAAAGATATAAAATTTTCTAACTAAAAGGAAAGAAGAAAATTCTTCTTCTCTATTACGTTACAATCGGGTAGAGACCGAAGAACACTAATCTTTGAATAATTAATGTAATGACTATTGCAACAGCAACTGCAAAAATAGATGGTATTCGGGTTTTTGAAGGGGTTACTCTGTTTACCCCTATACCTAGGAATAGCAAATACCCATATAGAAATATGTTGAGAGGGATTCTGGCAAGCAGTTGAAACTTTATTTCACGCTGTTCGACTCCAAAACTTGAACTGGTTGGGTTAAATCCAATTGCTTCTAGATATTTTACACCACCGAAAATATAACCTATCATAAATATGAAAACTGCTATAGATGCAATAAAAACTGCATTACGGTAGATTTTCCACCACTTCTTTTCTCCTAATAATAGTGAATAAATGAGTGGAAAAACAAAAACCCATGTAAACCATGCAAAAATCCCAATAAGCATCTGATCTCCAATATCACTTGTTGCAAAATTTGTAAAATCAAACTCTTCAGTTAAACCACCTATCAATCCTCCTGGAAAGAGAGGATAGACCGTTAGTTCTGAGAAGAAACCTCCCGCAAATAGCATAAAACTTACGTATACGAGAAAAGATGTTAGAATGTTAATTAGGAAGTAATTAGGTAACAGTTCAGAGTAACTTGCTCTTGTTGGTCTAGTCAAATAATCTTTTGTAAATCTGAAAGTATCCTTTACATAAGTGAATTTGAAAAGTAAATAGACTGCTATTGCAGGAATAGCTATAACTGCTATAAGAAATAGGATATTAAGCGTCAGTGCAGCAGGATTCGATAAAGAACCAAGTAAATCATCCCAGATGAAAGTTCTTATGTCGAAATCCGTCATCCCCTTAAACGGTGGGGATCCGAAAATAAGTAGAGAATACCAACACAAAGTTAATGCTACAAAAAATGTTGCTAAATAGTCTCTTATTCTGAATTTCCTTTTTTGAGTGTCCAAATACCATAGTTTCTTGTAAATTATTTCTGTAGCATCAGCTTCAAAATCAGTTAATACCAATCCATCTACTCTTACTTCACCATATTTTTCATAGAATCTCTTAGCAATCAAATCTAGTAATTCTTGGGTGTCTTTTGTATCCATTCTTTTATCTACTGATATAACAAACAATAAATCGTTCTCCTCTTCTTGAAAAAGTATTCTTGAAGTTACCATTTCAAATTCAGAAATTCTTTCCTTTTGGGTTTCTGTTGCCATTGAATAAATTGCGCTCATTAACCCGCCTGTTAGTGCAACATCAACAGCTTCTTCTGTTTTTTCGAATTCTTGACTATAGAAAATTTGACCATAGGTTGTTAGAATAAGCAGATGTTTAATCAAGGTGGTATTCCCCTTTTCCTATAACTCATAATAGAAACCCCTCTCCTAAAAATATTACGGAAGTTTTCAGGAAATAGAAAAAAGAGTGGTTTAGAAGAATTAGGTGCCTTCAAAGTAGGCATCCTTATAGGCTTCTTGTTCAGGAGTCAATTTATCTATTTTATATCCCATGAGTGACAGTTTTAATCCAGCTATTTTTCTATCTTGTTCATCTGGAATATCATATACTTTATTTTCGAGATTTTTGCCTTCTTTTGCAAGCTGAATTAAGCTTAATAATTGGTTCGCAAATGACATATCCATAACTTCTGAAGGATGACCCTCAGCAGCAGATAAGTTTACTAATCTTCCTTTTGCTAGAAGATACACTTTTCTACCATCTGACATTTGATATTCTTCATTATTTTTTCTTATTTCTCTTTTTGATGTGCTTAAATCTTCTAACGCTTGGATGTTTATTTCAGCATCATAGTGTCCAGTATTGCATACAATTGCACCCTCTTTCATACTTTCAAAGTGATTTTTTACAATTATATCCTTCATCCCAGTTGCGGTAATAAATAAATCACCCAAACTTGCGGCTTCATCCATCTTCATAACCCTAAACCCATCCATTGCAGCCTTAAGAGCTTGAACTGGATTAACTTCAGTTATTATTACATCTGCTCCTAATCCTGATGCATTCTTAGCTAAACCTTTTCCACAATGTCCATAACCTGCAATAACAACGATTTTACCAGCAATTATAATGTTAGTTGATCTCAACACTCCATCTAATGTGGATTGACCAGTACCATATACATTATCAAAATCACTTTTTGTTTCTGCATCATTTACCGCAATTATTGGATACAAGAGTTTGTCAGCTCTGTCCATTGCTCTTAATCTGTGAACACCAGTTGTTGTTTCTTCGGTCCCACCTATCATAGTTTCAGCTAGATCTGAAAATTCAGAATGAACTCGAAATATTAGATCAGCTCCGTCATCTAAAGTTAAAGTAGGTTTGAATTCCAAAACTTTGTCTATTGCCCAATAAAATTCTTCATTGGACATTCCATACCATGCAAAGATTGGAATATCTTTAACTGCCAAAGCAGCTGCAATATCGTCTTTTGTAGACAAAGGATTACATCCACTCCAAGAAACCTCTGCTCCAGATGCAATCAAAGTTTCGACTAAAACAGCAGTTTCTTTAGTTACATGAAGACATCCAGCTATCCTCATACCTTCTAATGGTTTTGTTTCTGCAAATTCTCTTCTTAATTCCATAAGAACAGGCATCCTAGACTCTGCCCAGTCAATATTCTTTCGACCCTCTTCAGCTAGACTTATATCCTTAATTTTGTATTCCATGTTTCTCCCATCTTCTTCAATTTTAAAAATATATCGAGTTGAGATTTTTTGAAAAACACAAGATTAATCAATCTTGAAAAAAAAAAGATAATATGGTTGAATATACATCACCTTTGATTATTGCTCACAGAGGTGCTTCTATGGACAAACATGAGAATTCCATTGAAGCATTTGACTTAGCTGTTAAGCAAAAAGCCGATATGATAGAGTTGGATGCTCATCTGACTAAGGATGGTTATTTTGTCGTCCTTCATAATAACACAATCCCCTATAAGGATGGCAATATAGTAATTGCTCAATCAAATCTTGAAACCATTCGAAAATTCAAACTACCAAATGGTGATCCTATTCCTCTATTAGAAGATGTTCTTAAGCAATTCCTCTCGAAAATTAAATTTAATATAGAATTAAAGTGTGATGTGACGAAGAAACAATTCGATTCTCTTTTAAATGAAGTAGGTGGAGACAATTCCAGAATTCTTGTAAGTTCATTTCTTCATGAACCCATTGTAAACCTAAAAAATAAAACTCTAGGTTATGAACTGGCTTTTCTCTATATCTTCCCTATGTATCAAAACAAGAGTGTAGCTCTCAATGATTTTATTGATGCTATGAATCCTTTCCACAAATTTCTGACTAAGAAAGCAGTGAATTTTTATCATAAGCAAGGTAAGAAAGTTTATCCTTGGACAATTAATGATGAGAAGCATATTAGAAAACTAGTTAGAAGAAATGTGGATGGAATTATTACTGATCTCCCCAAACAAACAAGAGAAATAATATCTTTAGAGCTTGAGAAACTAAATGGCTAATAGTATTTGACTAAAGAGAATGAATATTCTTGCCATTTTGCAATTTGATTAACATTTTCGAGAAGTTCCTCTTCTTTGCTTTTTTCTACATTAAAGATCATACTTACAATCTCAGGTGAATAACCTGATTCAAGTATTTTCTTGTAATCAGTAGGTTCTTCGATTATTTCCAATTTATAGTCTCCTTCCTTAGAAATCATTAACTCTATGATATCAGGTTTAATCCCTTCTTGGATTTTATTAAATATTTGAACAAATTCAGTTCTTTTCTCTAACTCTTTGCTTACTCTGAGAATAGCAACATTGAACAATCCTTCATTTACTAAAACAGGAATTAACCAGAAGGATTGGCTTGGAATAGTTAATTCTGCAATAGAACAATCATTTTTCTTTATTTCCTCATCTAAATCTTGTGCCAATTCTTTAGCTCTTTCCTCAGTTTGTTCCTCAGGAAGTAAAACAATTTCATCGATTGCAAAGATGTTTGTCACAGTTTTTTTTCCACTAGCTTCTTCTTCTTCTTCCTCAACTTCTCTTTCTTTTAACCAGATTAGATAGCCAGTAAACTTCTCCCCCGATTTTATTAGACTGATTTTAGCATTTATATCTTCTAGAGTAGAATCAACAAACATTTCTATTGTGATTTCATTACCATAGAGTGATTTTACTAGTTTTTCTAGCTCCTTGGAGGTTTTGGGATTTTTAACTTCAGTAAACATCTCTGACACGGTATGAGCTATATCTAAATAAAACTATTCTTTTTAACGATGTTACTTAAAACTGAAAAATAAAAGAAAAATAAAAAAGAAGGAAAAATTTATGCAGTGTGTGTAAACGATTTTGATACTTCTGCAAACTCTAATGTAATATCATAATCTGTTCCAACGCTAAATGCACCAACTATGTATATCATATCGGTACCTTCTGCTACTATCACTACGTAAATCATACTACTTCCTGTTGGCGTTTCAAGAAGTTGTACTCCTGTTAAACCAGTGACAGTTACACTCGTGATATTAAGTGATCCGCCTATGGCATCCACTTTAACTTCTATAGATCTATTTACGCCATCAACATCATTTGATCCTGGTGTAATTATGAGCGTTGCTTCGCTTTTGGGTTGTAACATTGGAATTACTACTAAGAACACAATGGCTGCTGCTGCTGTAACTAGAGCAATTAGCAAAACTGTTGCGATTACTGGAGATACTCCTCGTTTCTTCATTTTATAATTCACCCTTGATTATTATTAATCAAAGAAAATACCCAAATATTACTTAAAAAAGTAGCGGTTGTCTTAACGCTCTGGAATTATTCATTAGTAGAATTACTAATTTTGCAGATTAACAATTATTTATATTGGAGTATGTCCTTAGTTAAACGGAACAAATGGATACTATCACTAATATCATATTCAGGTCGTTGACCACAATTTATGAAGGAACGATTAGTGGTAGCGCTTTGCATCCGAACATGTATTTTCTCGAAAATAACAAATTAAACACATACCATGGTTTCAATCTTCAAGATGTTATTCCAACAAGATTAATTACGCGTATTTATGAAGAAGGAAAGCATATCATTACAGATTTACTCTGGTTAGTAGATGACTCAAAAATAACTGGAAAAGGGCATATATCTTTTACAGAAAAATCTAACAAAATCTCAGTAGAAGGAAAACCAAAAGAATATATCAAACTATTTGAGAATGATGCAACCATAACAGCATGTTATGGGGATCTCCTCACACTACCTAATTATCTAGACTTGGTTCTAACTGGATCTAGGGAATGGTCTCCAGCTAAAATCCAATCTACAACTAAATTAAATATCCCAAACATTCCTACAAACTTGTACAGTTTCTCAAGAACCATCTTAGAAGCAAAAAAAATTAAAGACGAAGATTATCAAGAACTTGTACTAGATAGTTACTTAGCTCTAATTGATTTAGTACACAGGTCACTTGAATTACTTTCTAAATATACTCAGAAGGAGAACGGAGAGATTATTTTTTGTGTTAGATGTGGTCAAAACCTTCCTTCAAACTCATTCTACTGTCCAATATGTGGAAGTAAACAAAATTAGGTTTAATGAAAATTAAGTGTGATAAAGTATTTCTGCTCGTTCGATTAGTTCTAAAGTATCAGTTTGATTTGCCAAATCTCTTGCATTTGGAGAGAAATTATTAGCTACTATGAACCCACCACTCAGGTTCGACCTTTGAACCAAACGCTCAATATGAATAATCTTATCTGTTCCGACGCTTCTTTTCCAGTCTAAAACCCAAACACCTACCAGTAATTCCTTTATTATTATCAGAAAATCTATTGCATGTTTGGAAGGTCCTGTAACAACTGATAAATCGTGAGAAAGAGTTCCGAAACTCTTTAGATATTCAAGTGACAGTTCAATCAGCGGTTTACTTCGGTCGTAATTCATTGACCACAGCATTCTACTGTCTATTAAAATATTTGTATGAAAATCCTCTTATTCTTAATTAGATTTCAATTTCGAGATTTTTGTCGTTACATTGGATAATCCATTTACCCTTTGTTTTAAGGATTAAAGAAATACTTTTTCTGAAATTCTTAACAACTTGTGCAGCCATAAGATTAGGGTCTCTTTTTCCATGAATTTTGATTGACACTACTTGTTTTGTTTCATCTATTGAAACTTGTTCTCTAAACATTTCCCATGCTGGATCTGGTAGATATCCCTCAATTTCTAAATAAAATTCAATACCTACTTCTGGTGGAGTATGGATCAACATCCTTGTGATAGGAACAAGTCTCTGACTATGTTTCATCAGTTCTTACATTGTTAACCAATTAATAAACCTTGAGAACAGTTGAAGAATTCAAAAGCAAATTTTTATAATGTCCTTTGAATCAATAAACATAATGTCTTCCTCTGATGATAAGACCCTAAAGGAAAAGGCAAATAAATATGTTAAAAAGTTTATCAGTGAGATTGATGCCAAAGAAGTAGCCATTCTCATCATTTTTGGTTTGATAATTTTTATAATTTTTAAAATGATGTTTGGAGGAATTTTTGGCGTATCTTTAGTAGTTATAGAAAATGGTCCTCACTCAAGTATGTGGCCAACCTACGATCAAGGTGATATGTTTCTCATCTATAAGTGCTCCCCAGAAAAAATTGAACTTGGGGATGTAATTGTTTATGTTTCAGATACCCCAATGAGTAGAGGAACTCTGATTATTCATCGTGTGATTAATATAACTAAAGAAGACATAGGGAATGGATTAGAGTACTTTTTCAGGGTTAGTGGAGATAATCCAAACTCAAACAATTATGCGGATAGTTACGATGGATTAACATCTCTTATTCCATATGAAGCAGTTGTAGGTAAAACAGTGCTTCTAATAAGAAAAATTGGTTATCTTAGATTGTGGTTAGCTGATAACGCAGCTGTAAGGTATATTCTTCTGGCAGCTGTCATTCTATTAGGTGCTTATCTGATTTTATCTCCTGATAAGAAAAAGGAAGAAGAAGAAGTTGCTTCAGAGAAATTTGATGAAATGCAACAGAAAGAGAAGAAAGAATTCAAAGTAAGAATCAAAGAATATTTTGTTAATAAATGGAAGAACACAAAGAAATGGTTTATAGAGTTATTTACAGTTAAAAAACAAAGAATAAAACTAATTATCTTCTGTTCAATTATCTTATCACTTGTAATCTTCATTCCTGTTATTGATAATTCAATCAGAACTCAGGGAATAACAACTGGAATTGATGATATTTCTCTCCTTTCCTCCGATTACTATCCTTTGGAAGATATGGTTTATGTTCCATTTACAATCTATTTCAAACATGATGGCTCATGGAATCAAGTACTCAAA
>JAGLOH010000091.1 GCA_023139025.1 Candidatus Heimdallarchaeota archaeon
GGATATTCATTATTTACTTGTGAAAGACAATTAACGTTTTATAGTAACTTTTCACTGTTTTCATATGTCTCCATCAAAAGAATCAGATGATTCTGTCGCTGCAGGAGCTGACTTACTTCTAAAGGGTTGGAAGATGATCAATAAGGCATGCCCTGTTTGTGTAGAACCTCTTTATGAAAAAGATGGAAAAGTTGTTTGTGTAAAATGTAAAAAGGAATATGTTCTGGTGGATTCAAAATCTGAAATGCCCCCAACTAAAACATCAGAGGTTCAACAACCAGCAGAAAATTCTTCACCAAACAATTTCAGTTCATATGATTTCAGCTCATTACCACCTGCTTTAGCAGATACCGCAAAAATAATGCTGGAAAAAATAACCGATCTGAATGCCAAATTAAAAGAAACATCAGATCCCAAAGAGATATCATCAATTTCTTCTTCAATTCGTTCTCTTATTGATTCTCTCCGTTCTCTGAGTTCTTAGGTTCTTTTTTTACCTTTTCTCTTTTTAAGAACTCTAATTCATCCTTCATACCCTTTATCTCTTCTCCCGTCTCAATTTCGTTATAGTTTGTATAAATAAAATCAACTATGTCAGAAGCGATTTTCTCACCAACACCACGTACTTCAAAGAAGTCCTCTAATTTCGCATTCATAATCTCTTTAACCGATCCAAAATGCTTCAGCATTCTACTAGATATCTTGTGGTCAACATGTGGTAAAGAAGCAATAGCTTCTTCCAACTGCGACTTAAGACCTATTCCCTTTCTCTTACCAATTGAAATACTTCTTTTTCTCTCTTCTTGTTCTCTTCTTGCCATAGCAAATAGAATTTCCGCTGTTTCTTTTTGATTTTGAGTGTGAATAATTGGGAGTCTGAAATCTGTAGCTAAAGAGGTTAAAGCTCCAGCAAGTGCATGTGGGTGAAGTGATGAACTGAATAAATTGAAGTTTCCTTCTAAAATCATTACTGGTTTTGCGCAACTTTCTACCAATACTTTTGTTTGCACAAATAACCGTTTATCCAAAATTGATTTGATAAAATCATCACCGGTTTTTCTCTCCACTACGATTTGATCTGAACAAATATAGTCACCAATGTCTAATCTTTCAAATCCTAGTTCTACATTTTTGTTCATCAATTCTTTAATGACGACTGAATTTCTTTCTCTACTATCACAAATTACTTTGATTTTTCCCTTTTCTTTAACGAATTTAACCTCTTTAGTTTCTTTTTCTAGGTTTTCTAGTTCTTCTAGATTTTCTTCTTGATATCCTTGTATCTTGGTTGAAACTTTTTCTGCTTCTTTGAGGAAATCCATAATGCCTTTTTGTTTATCTTTCGTTGCTGTTTCTTTCTTTTTTAAGGGTTTTTCAAGCCTCTTCACGAGTTTTTTCATTTTTTGAGCCTGTCTCTTAGCTGCCCACATATATGCTTCATCTCTGGTTCCCTCAGCGATGAGCATAATTACTTTTCCTTCCTTCCTTCTTCCTGTCCGTCCCTTTCTCTGAATTAATCTGATAGCACTTGGGACAGCATCATAGAAAATTACTAACTCACACTCACCGATGTCTAACCCTTCTTCTGCAACACTGGTTGAAATTAATGCGTTGTAAGTTCCATCTCGAAAAGATTGCATAATTTCAATTTGTTCTTTCTGGGAAAGGCCTTTATCTCCTCTTGCGGAAGATTGTCCCACAAACCAGTGAGAATTTATCCCGTTTATTTTGTTTAGTTCTTCACTAATTATTTTAGCAGCTACTCTGAAATGTGCAAAAATAAGTATTCTGTTGTTTGGATTATTCGATAATTCCCCAATTACAATTTCCTTTAATCTTTCAATTTTCGGGTGAATAATTTTCTTTTCTTGAAGAGTTTGAACAGATTCTACAACTTGTCGCATTTCATCTGAGAACATTAATTCTTTTAGTGCTCTACTTCCTTTCCCAAACTTAATCTCATTGATTTGTTTTTCTAAATATTTACTTAGTGAAGGTATTCCTTGTGTTTCAATAAGTTCTATGGCATGAGATAATCGAATTGAATTACCTACTAAAGACATGGCTCTGAAGAATTCTGTTCTATCTTCTTGATCTGAATTACTGAAGATTTCATTTACCCTTGCTCTTAACTGTAATAATTCCCTCCTAGGATTATTTTTTGGGGAGACCGATTTAATAATCTTAAGTTCTTTTAATCCCTCTAGGATAACCTTGAAGAGATCATTTAGTGTATCAATAATTGTTTTAAACTCGTCTGATAGTGGAATAATTTCCCAGCTTTCATCAATTTCATGTATATATTGCCTAACATCATCTGATCTTTCATCACGCATTTCGATGTTAGTGATTCCAAGATTTGATTTAATTTCATTAATTCTTTCAATTTTTGAACCAGGACTAGCGGTTATACCAAGCAATAAAGGATTAGTAGCTCTTTTACGATATTGCTCCGCGATGAAAACATAGCTATGGTCCCCGACAGCTTTATGCGCTTCATCTAAGCACAGAAAAATAATTTCTTCCAATTTGACTCTTCTTTGAATTATGTCATTCTGTATGGTTTGAGGTGTAGTAATGAACACTTGGCCATTATCCCAAATCTCCTTGCGTTTCTTTGGATCAATTTGCCCAGAAACTTGAACAATTTTATTTTGATCAATATTTAGTGATTCACGGGTTGTACGCTCGTGCTGTTCAAGTAAGGGTTTTGTTGGAGCACAAAAAACGATTTTTCCTTCTGGAAATTTCTCTAATCTTTGTGCAGTAATCATCAGATAAAGAACTGTTTTACCTAACCCTGTTGGCAAAATAACAAGGGAATTTTCCTTAATACAAGAGGCAAAAAGAGTCTGTTGGTATAATCTTGCTTCAATTGTATTTTGCTTAATCAAAGGATGATTTAGGTATTCAGTCTGGTTCATTTTAAACCACAATAACAATTTACATATGATGTTTTATATTTGAATATATAAATAATGGTTCTTTCTTATCCATTAACCAGATTAAAGTATTTTCAATACAAAAATCTTTTAATGAAGAACTAAAAAGAGAAAGATATTCAATATGAGTTCTAATAACAGTAATACTGAAAAGCTTTCGGGGCCCCAACTAAAAATCATAACGTTGGTGAGTGCTGTAGGTGTAGGAGTTTTTATGTCCTCTATGGATGCTTCCATAGTAGTAGTACTTCTAGAACAATTTCAAGCAGATTATGGAGTTACTCCACCTATAGTACAATGGGTAATACTTTCCTATCTCCTAACCATGATGGCTTTTACTGTAATTGCAGGAGATTTAGGAGATAGATATAGCAACAAAAGAATTTTCCAATATGGGATGGTTCTTTTTGCAATAGGATCCCTTTTCTGTTATCTATCGATTGAGTTTCTTCTTAGGTCAATATGGTATTTAGTATTCAGCAGAGTAATACAGGCAGTTGGGGCCACTGGAATGATGGCAAACGGGATGGCATTAGTAACAAGATTCACAACAAAGAAGAATAGAGGAACAGCAGTAGGTATAAACAATGTTGTTATTTCTATAGCAGTTATCTTAGGACCTGTTTTTGGAACTGTTATGAGTCAATATTGGAATATTAGTGGTGTGTTTTTGATTAATCTTCCAATTGCTGTTATTGGATTAACGCTAGTACATTTTAATATTCCCAAAACTCCACCATTAAAAGAAAGGAGAACAGCAGATCATCTAGGATCCTTATTATTTGCAATATTTCTAATGATTTTAGTTTTGAGCTTCACCATCTTTCCCGAAACAGAAACTATTCCTAAAGCAAGAATGTGGGCTGGATTAGCTTTAGGTTTCAGCCTTCTTGTTCTTCCAGTTTTCATTTGGTGGGAAAGAAAAACGTCTAGTCCTCTGATTGATTTCAAGATGTTAAAGAACAGGAAGATTTCAATAGGTTTAGTTACCGCTGTATTAAAACACCAAGGGTATATAGTTATAATCTATCAATTTAGCTTGTTTTTACCGAGATTTAGTATAACGCACACTCCGATAGAACTTGGTTTGGTGCTTTCAGGAATAGCAATAGGTATGGCACTTTTTGCAGCAGTTTCAGGAAAATTATCAAACACAATTGATGCAAGATATTTATGTACTGGCGCAATGATAGGTGTTGCCATAATGCTTGCAGTACTTTCAGCATTAATTGATGTTAATGCTCATCTGTCGATATATATTGTCTCAGCAATTGTGATAGGTATCTGTATAGGAATGTTTCAATCTCCCAATGGTAATAGTATTATGAGTGCAGCACCAAAGGAAAAACTTGGGATTGCAAGCGCTTTACACGGTTTAACAACTAGTGTAGGGATAAGTTTGGGAACAGCTCTTTCTACAGCTATTCTTGCTTTGGTAGCGGGTCTTGCTTCAAGTAAAAATGGTCTACCTATTTATGGAGAAGTAAATTACGCGATTGGACTCAAATGGGTATTTGGTATATATGCAGTAATAACCTTTTTGGGGGCAATTCTATCCTATTTCAGAGGACCAGAAGATAGAAGTGCTGATGAACCTATAGAAAAAGTAATGAAAACACATTAAGTTTTCATTCTTTCTAGCTAAGAAAAATTGACGAAGTTTTTAAAATGGTTCTTATCTTCATACAAACATAGAGGCTTTATATTAATTGGGTGAGTAATCACTCCATTTTTAAAGCAACGAAAAACAGCAATATTAAAGGTTGATGACTGTGAGTGAATTCGTTCCTAGACTAACAGAAAAAACATATGACCCCCAAACAAAGGATATAGAACTTTTCAATATTTGGCAAAAGGAAAAACTGTTTGCATTTAACAAAAACTCAGGAAAGCCAATCTATAGTATAGATACCCCTCCGCCTTATGCAAATGCTCCTTGGCACATGGGTGGTGCTATCCATTATAGTGGAATAGATATGATTGCTAGATATAAACGTATGTCTGGAAATGAAATCTTATTTCCAATGTGTTTGGATCGCAATGGCTTACCAATTGAAGTTCAAGCTGAAAAGGAATTCAGGGTATCCATGCATGATGTTCCAAGAGAAGAATTTCTGAAAATGTGCAAAAGAATCTTAGACCGTGTAGGTGACCAAATACTACACGTATGCAGAATTTTAGGATTCAGTAATAATTCCTTTGAATGGGACGAAGTTTACAAAACTGATGAAGAGCAGTATAGAGCATTAACTCAAGCAACTTTCATTAAATTGTTCAATGAAAACCAAATTTACGAAGATGATCGCCCAAATAATTATTGTACTCGGTGTAAAACAACAATAGCAGATAATGAAATTGATTATAAAGCAGATTCGCATTTACTTTACGATATTAGGTTCAAAGTAAAAGAAACAGGTGAGGAGTTAATTATTTCAACATCTAGACCTGAATTGATACCCGCTATAGGTGTAGTAATCTTCAATCCAAAAGATGAAAGGTATTTGCATTTAGAGGGGAAGACTGCTATATCTCCTATATTTGAAGATGAAGTGCTGATTATGCCTCATCATTATGCAAAATCTGAATTTGGAACTGGTATAATGATGGTATGTGCTTATGGAGATTCAGGAGATGTTCAGATATTTAGAGAACTTCAATTAAATCCCACTACTGTGATAGATACAGATGGTAAGATAACGGAACAAGTACCAACTTATGCAGGTTTAACAGTGAAAGAAGCAAAAAAGCAAATTGCTATTGATCTTGAAGAACAAGGATTCATTCTTGAGAAAACAGATGCATCTCATAATTTCCCAATATGTTCTAGATGCAAGAACGAAGTAGAGTTTCTAGCGATGCCTGAATATTACCTAAGACAAGTAGAATATGTTCCAAAGTTACATGAGTATGCACAAGAGATGGAATTTTTCCCACCTTTTATGAGACAGGTTTGGGTAGATTGGTTGAACGTTGTTTCGATTGACTGGCCAATAAGCAGAAGACGATACTATGGAACAGAAGTACCTATTTGGTATTGTAAAAAATGTAATCATCCCAGTGTACCTGAACCAGGACCTTATTATCAGCCTTGGAAAAATGACCCTCCATTTGGTACATGTGAAAAATGCAATAGCTCCGAGGGTTTTGAAGGTGATTCACGTACTTTTGACACTTGGATGGATTCTTCAATTAGTGAAATATACATCAGTAAACATCCTCACAACAAGAAAGATGAAGAGCTTTTTAAGGAATTGAACAGCAGACCCTTTATATGTGATATAAGACCTCAAGGTAAGGATATAGTACGAACATGGTTACATTATACTATGCTAAGGGGTCTTCAACTTCATAATAAACCCGCATTTAATCATGCTTGGATTTCAGGACATGTGGTAAATAGTAAAGGCGAAAAGATGTCAAAAAGCAAAGGAACTGTTGTACAACCTGAGAAAATGATTGAGAAATATGGCGGTGATGCTGTGAGATTTTATGGAGCAGCTGAAGCAAGTCATGGCTCTGATATCAGATTCAATCAGCAGAGATTACAAGGTATTTCCAAGTTCATAAACAAATTTTACAATATTGCCAAATTTGCTAGTAGATTTCCTAAAATTGAAGATGAATCAGAAATTTCTTTACAACCCGCTGATGAATGGATACTATCTGAATTAGCTAAGACCATAGAAGAATCTCATAAAGGTTATGAGATATATGACTTTCAAATACCTGCTAAAACTCTTCGAAACTTTGCTTGGGAAACATTCGCTTCACATTATGTGGAACTTGTAAAAGGAAGAGCTTACAACAGAAATGGCTCATACAACAGCAAAAAACAAAAAGCTGCTTGGTTCACCCTTCATAAAATTATAAAAGAATTAACCAAAGCTTTAGCTCCAATCATTCCATTTGTTACAGATTTAATCTATAGAGGGATTTATGATTCAAGCGTTCACACACAAGCTTTTCCAAAACCTGAAGAAATTATTAGAAAATCTGTGTTCACAAATATAACATCATTATTATTAGAACTAAATTCCGCAATTTGGAAGTTTAAGAAAGATAAGAAACTGCCTTTGAACACTCCTATAAAACAAGCATACTTTCCAAAAGAACTATCTCCATTGATAGGTGATCTTCAATCGATGCACGGAATTGAAAGTATGGTTGAAAATATAGATAGTATAAAGGAAGGAGAAATAATAAGCCTCACAGAAGAAAATACCATAAACCTGAAATTATAGGTTATTATGAACTGGTAATCCGGAATTTACCAGCTAGGAATTTTTTTCTTTACTCTTGTTTCTGGAGTTCCTTTAATCATGTGTCCCTCAACTAAGATTATTGTTCCATCTGTAATTTTAATTTGAAAAACTTGATTTGATTTTGGAATCCACAAGACCTTTTTTTCAGTTGAAACTCTTAAAAGATTGGAAGTTTCCTCTTCAATTATACCTTTTACACCAATTAAATCTTCAGAGGAACTATGTTTTACTTCTATTTCAAAACCTACTAGTGACGAAGAAAGATTTCGCCAAACCCTAGATTTTCGTTTATTACGATTTTCTTTTGACATTAAATCTCATCTAGTTCAGTCATAATAGTCACAATTCTTGCAATTGCTTTCTTATACTCTTGAATTTGACCTGGATTTTCGATTGAACCACCAGATGATAATTCGGATTGAATTGTAAACAGCTTCTTCTTAAATTCGTCCAATTTCTTGAGTCTTTGATTTTTGTTCAACTTTCTAATTTCACTTGATTTTATTAGTGCCATATCATTTCACTCCTTCATTTCTTCTTGGACTTTTCTTTTGGTTTTTCTTCTTCCTTATCTTCTTTCTTTGATTTGGAAG
>JAGLOH010000092.1 GCA_023139025.1 Candidatus Heimdallarchaeota archaeon
AGAAGAAAATGTTTCCTTTACTTTATTGTTTCAACAAGTGATTCTTCTGTTTGTTTTGTGGTTTTTGTACTCTCTTCTTTTGGAGAAGTTGTACTTAGATCAGTTTTAGAAGTAATGGGTTCAACCCCAAGTTTTTGCAACGTCTTAGTGTATTCATCCTCATCAAGAAAGAAATTTTTCAAAATGACCCAGTTTGTAAGAACGATAACAGGGAGTTTATCAATGCCAGATGCACAATGATGATTACTATTAGTAAGGCTCTCTTTTTTATCAATAGCTCCACACTTCAAACAAATTCGCAATCGGGAAGAGCGATCATGGAGCTTTGAGATAGAGTCACTATATAATTCCAAACCAGAACTTAAGGGAGCATCAGCTAAGTCTTGAGCATATCTACGAGCTCTGGATTTGATTTGTGTTTTCTCAACATCTTTAATTACAGGCACGATTTAACCTCCTATTTGTTTCTATGTTATATTTGTGCAGTAATATATATATGTATTTCTCAAGGTAAAAATTTCCCAAAGTCGTTTTATTACTGCAAATAAAATCACTTAAGCGGAAATATTTGCCCCTATTTGTGACCTCCATTGAGGTGGATGTGGCTGTTTTTAGACACTAAATTCGTCCATTTGGTCATTTTGTCGCCTTTAACGGTATTTATTTTATTACTGCAACTAGCGGTAATTTATTACTGCACAACGATGCTTAAATAGGTTACTGCACAATGCTGTAATAGAAACAATCCTGAGGTATGAAAATGAACACAAACGAAATAAAAAAACTGCTGGATCCCGAGGTTCGAAGACTTTACGAGGATCTCAATAAACTCATGAAAACTCTATCTAACAGATATTCAGACAAGAAATTGGATATCTATGAGCAATACTTGACTGCAACTATTAGCTTCTACTCTAACCTGAACCTGAGGAGATTTGAAAACATTTAGGTGTAAAGAAATGCATGAAAAAGAAGTAAGCTTAATGTTGGATCGAAAGATTAAGGCACTCCACAAGGAGTTGAATAAGCTCAAAAGAGCTCGTCGCAATAGAAGAGCAAAAGCTCGTTCTAGATTTCCAATCAGGCAATACCTGATTTACGGGTAAGCTTGAGTCTTACCATTTTCAAATAGAGGTGAAATGAATGACATCCAAAGTTCAAGTAGAAACAGTGCGCCAAATAGTAATTGATAATATGAAAGTTTTGTATGATTTTGAATTTATAGATGAGGATCTATATTATTCGTTCATCAAGCAACTTATGGAAGGATTATCTGATCGCGATAACAAAAAATCCCGACCTGATAAAAAGATTTCCAGGGAAAGCATAGAGAACAAAGTGAGAAAGGCTAAGGATAAAGCACTTGCTCAAAAATTACTCCTGTTTGGGTCACTTTACTATTAATTAGTGAAGGTGAATACACTGCTTAAAACAACTCTCTCTCTGAACGATCAAATCCGAGCCCATGAAGGGTTCATTAATTTTTTACAATTATTTGAAGAAGATTCAGGAGAAAAAGGAAAAATTCTAGGAGGTGAAAAAGAATGAAAAGATCTGTTAAAGAATTATTAGCTCGACTAAATTTTACTAGACCTGAAATTAACCTAACTAGAATATTATTAGTAGTTCTACCATTGATAGTAGCTTTGATTGTATCTCTAGCAAGTATAAATTTAACTTATAATAATGTTGTAGCTGCAAATGAAAATTACTCTGAATATGTGGTAATTGCTGCAGTAGATAATGCAGCGATTGAAGTACTCAGAACTAATGAGGTTAATGATGCTGATATATATGTGGTTAGAGCAGCTTTAGGTAACACAGCTGTTGTTGATTTAGTTAGATTAGACGCAGTTGATGATGTGACTGAGGAATTAACTAGAATATCTATAGTTGATGGTGTAGAATATGTTTTAGTTAGATCTGCTAAAACAAATGCTGACATATATGTAGTTAGATAATTGTAACGAGGAAGAAAGTGATCAAAATCATTTTCTTCTTTCGAATTTTTTTAGAAACAAAACCGAGGTGGTATAAATGGCTAAAAACGTAAATAACACTAGAAGAAAAATGTGGATAGAAAAAACAAGAACAAACGTAGGAACACTCCTGGGGTATACAATACTCATAGTGTTTTCAGTTGCTTTGTTTGTAGTAGCATTTCTATCTCTAGCAAACTTATCTTAAGCTCTCTTTTTTTATAAATTTAATACTTTAACCAAGAATAGGAAATTTGTGCCAAAGGGACAAACTTTAAATGATGTAGGACTTAATAATACATGAGGATACAAATGGCAGATATGTCTAATGCAAAAAAGAAAGTAATTCGATCCCGAGCAAAACACTTTGCTATTGACTTATGGGATGCTCCGCTTAATCAAGGCTTACATTTGTATCAGGAAACAATGAATGATTTATACAAAAAATCTTCTCGCTTAAGAATATGTTTGAAATGTGGAGCTATTGATACAATACAAGATTTAACTGAAGATACCCATAATTGTGCATTAGATTTTAATAGTTTCCCTGTTTTGGTGACTACTAGTTGGATTAAAATGGCTGACTTCTTCTTAACAGATAAGCGTGTTAAGGCACTTCATAAGATTGGAGTAGAGACAGATCGAGAAGTTGAAGCAGTTACAGTTACCACTTATCCTGAGGTTTCAGAGATTGTAGCCTCTTCCTCATCTAAGGCAAAATCTAAAGCTGATTCCACTGATCGAATCAGGTAGTTTTATAATCTTTTTTTTGTTCTTTCTGATATTCAAAGTTGTCCTAAAGGCGACATCTTATTAACATTATAGGTAATTTTTACCGCAAATCTAAAAAGCCCTTTAACTGTTGTTTAACGTTTCTAAATAGGTGAATTGCATGTGTGTAAGCCTTTACACACATGTTTATGATGTCGCACATAGTCCGACATTAGCCTTTTTCTTTGTGACAACATTTTCCTACTCAAAGCCCCTTATATATGATGTCGCAACAAGTCCGACATGTGAAAGAATTCACAAGGTGAAAAAAAATGAACCATGATGAAGTTTCAAACTTGTTGGATCAAAAGGTTAGGGCACTCCAAAAGGAGTTAAAGCAGCTCAAGAAAGCTCGTCGCGCCCTCAGATCTAAAGCTCGTTTAAGTTTAGCTTTTCAGCAATACCCTCTTGCAGGGTAAGCTGAAGCTTTCCTTTTTTCTATAATCGACTTGGAGGTGAAAAAGAATGTTGAACAGAAGACCTGTGTGGTTTTATAAAGTTGAGAGACCAATTATACATCTCTGGAGAATTCTTCGAATCGCTCTGCCAGTATTTCTATATGCTCTTGGTGTAGTTTTTGGAGGAGCTCTAGTAGCAGTAAGATATCTATAAGAATTAGAGAAGTGATTTAACCACTTTTCCTCTTCTTATTCTTCTTGCATTTATGATTATATCTTGATCAACCTTCTATCTGGTTGATCTCTATCGCGCTGATTGTTTCTTGCTGAAACACTCACTACCGCAGACACTTCGTCTGCTAAGGATCAGGATCTGAGCTAAGATGAATGTTCGTGTGCTGCAAGTTTTCATCTT
This sequence comes from Candidatus Heimdallarchaeota archaeon, assembly GCA_023139025.1. Classification (GTDB taxonomy): domain Archaea; phylum Asgardarchaeota; class Heimdallarchaeia; order Heimdallarchaeales; family Heimdallarchaeaceae; genus UBA460. The sequence continues at coordinate 3,564 of JAGLOH010000092.1, forward strand.
GCTCCCCTGATACCTGTATCACGGTCAGGAAAGTACCCATCCTCTTCTGGTGGAGTACAAAGAAGCTGATCACAAAAGAGGTGAAATAAAAATGATGTCAAATATTAGTCAGATAAAAAGAAAAGCTAGAATGGAAAAAGCAAGATCCTATTTTGGTATGTTTCTAGTTTATGCTATCTCCATATGTGTTTTAATAGTAATTGGATTGCTCTCCTTATCTGCTGTATCTCAGTCATTTTAAGTATCATGTTGAATATTAGTCCTTAATTCATTTTTTTTTGAATCCTGAAACAATCTTGAGAAAAAAAGGAGGAAAAGAAGAAGAAAGAGACATTAATTTTTTATTAATGTAAATCTACTACTAATTTAAGTGATTAATCTTGATAAATTCCATACTTCTCTATATAGGATCAGGTTTGATAATCGTTTGGGGTATCGCCCACATCTTTCCAACTAAGTCAATAGTCAAAGGATTTGGAGAAATATCTAAAGATAATAAGCTTATAATTACAATGGAATGGATAGCTGAAGGAATAACTTTCATCTTTATTGGAACACTTGTAGTCTTTGTAACTGTTTTCGGTGATGTAACTACACTTATCCCCCAGATCGTTTTCTGGATTTCATCTGCAGTGCTTTTAATTATGGCTATTCTTTCATGCTTTACAGGTGCAAGAGTTCCAGTAATCCCTATGAAGCTGTGTCCCGTAATTAAAACAATTGTTGCAATCTTGTTTCTAGTAGGTAGTTTGCTTAAAGTCTAGCTGTAATACCTATCCTGAAGTTTTTTTTGCGAAATGTCTTTTTTCAACCTAATCTTTTCTCTATTTCTATCGGAAATATCAATCTAACCTGTATTTTTCGTTTTTACTAGGAATAGCTTATATATTCTGTTGTTTTTTTCTGCATAAGGTTGAAAAGATACTTTAATATGTCGGTATGGATTCAATCATATAGGCAAGGGTTTAATATGCCAAAAATATCTAATGCTGAAAAATCATTTATAAGATCAATTGCAAGACGCTATGCAATGGGATTATGGGTATCTCCCTTCAATGAAGGGCTATTAGTTTATTCAGAAACTTTTGAAGCACTGTATATTAGATCTGCCAGATGGAAATTCTGTCTTAAGTGTGGGATTATTGAACCTACCGAGTTAATGATTGATGATGGAGAGCTTGGTGGTGATAAGTATTCAGAAGAGAAGAAATCCGAATTAAGAGAGAGAATCCATGAATGTACTTTAGGTGCGAATCGTTTTCCTGTTTTAATTACTACATCATGGTATAAACTGCGGGACTTCTTCATGTCAAAGAAGCATATACGAGCTCTAGAAAATGCTGGAGTAACAGACAAACCAGGTCAGATACCAATAATACGAGAAATATTTGCAGTTGCAGAAGAAAACAAATTACCTGAAGCAATAAAAGTTGGAGAGACATCCTAAATCTAAAGGAATATTCTCCATCCTTATTTAATTAGAGACTCTGTTTGTCTTTTTCTATCTTGGCAGTGATATCCTTTTGCAATCTATATCTATACATTCAGTTAAATACCGTTTCAGAAGGTTTAGTTCTTAAAGTTGCAATAACAAAGTCTTTTAAAGCTAGAAAAATTAAGTAGCTTAGAGTTGAGAAAGATAAGAAAAATAGAATTTCTATCTTTTTCAACAATTAAAACTATGAAAAAATTTGAAGCGAAAACATTCGTCACAATGATACTTAGTTTGATTAAAAAGATACACGAATGATACTAATGAAATTTAAAGATTACAAGATTAATGACCAAATAAAACAAGCTTTAGAAGAAATGGGAATTCGTACTCCCACAGATATTCAAGAAAAAGCTATCCCAGAGATACTTAAGGGAGAAAAAACACATATTTTGTCGCAAGCTAAAACAGGTACAGGAAAGACATTAGCTTTTGCTATACCAATTACTGAAGAACTAGATCCAACTCTAAGAAAAATTCAAGCAGTTATTCTAGTTCCTACTAGAGAATTATGTAAACAAGTTTATACAGTAATTACCAAACTGAATAGACATAGAAGATTAAAAGCTGTCGAGATTTATGGAGGTGTATCCATAAATAGACAAATAGAAAATATACGCTCAGGAGCTCAAATTGCTGTAGCTACACCTGGAAGACTAATAGATTTATTCAACAGAAAAGCAATTTCGTTCAGAGAAGTAAGATATGTAGTACTTGACGAGGCTGATCGCATGCTAGATATGGGCTTCCTTCCTGATGTTAATTACATTTTATTTGAAGCTATGAAAGACATCTATCCTAGATTTCTTCTGTTTTCAGCTACTATGCTACCAGAAGTAAAAGACATAATGCTTGATTATAGTTTGGAAGAGAACATTGTTGAGATAGATGTTAGTAGAGATGATTTGACTGTAGGTTCTTGCAAGCAATATTACTATGAAGTACCGGATCCTAAGAAAAAATACAACTCTTTTGTTAATATTCTATTAAGAGAAAGACCAAAATCAAGTATTGTTTTTGTTAATACCAAAAGATGGGGTGCAAACCTGGAGCAGAGACTGCGTAATGATAAAAGAATCCACATGAGAATAGGTTCGCTTCAGGGAGATATGTCACAAAGACAAAGAGAAATTTCTATGCGAGAGTTTAGAAAAGGTAAAATCAGTTGTCTTATTGCGACAGATGTTGCAGCAAGAGGATTAGACATCCCTCATGTTTCTCATATCTTCAATTATGATTTACCTGTTGGGAATCCAGAAAATTATGTTCATAGAATAGGAAGAACCTCAAGGATGGAAAGAGCTGGTGTCGCAATCTCTCTAACAGATCATGAAGAAAGGAATATGATTAGACGTATCGAGATGTTCATGAAGAAAGATATCAGAAGATATTACTTGTACAAACAAGAAAGAGAACAAGATCGTGAAAGACATGGTCGATATCCTAAAACTAAACCTTCACCAGATAAAAAACCTTCACCAAGTCAGAAGCCAGAAGATTTCGAAGACGAAGACTATCCTGAAACGTTCGCAGATACATCCATTTATGGGTAATCTCTTTTTTCTTTTATATTGATAAATAAGTTTTTTTATATTATTTTTTTGAAACTTATTATAATAAACTTGTTTCAGTTAGTAAACCCTTTTACTCATCTTCTAGTTCTTCAAAATTAAGACGAAAATGGGTCGAAGCCAAAAACCTTTCAGGATTCTTTATGAAAAGATTTAAGCAAGCTGTATCGCAAAAATACAATCTCTTACCATTATATGTTGTTTTGACCTCTTTTGTTGGTAGATCTCCTCCACAGCATGTTTTTAGTAATTTAGTCTGTTCACTCATCTTGATAATTCTCCCAATCACAAATTATGAGTGTTGTGGATTAACAAAATTATTTTTTTGGTAGATAACTACATTAAAAAGAAAAAACGAACTAAGTCTCTTTATGAAAGTGCTTACTTTTCATTTTAGAAGTAATATGTCATTCAATGAGATAATGAAATTAGCAGAGTCTAGAGAAAGTCAATACAAGGATGTACCGGGATTAACACAGATAGTCTATATGAAAGATGAACGAATAAATCAATATGGTAGTATTATGTTCTTTGATAACGAGACCAATCTGAATAATTTTCGAACTTCCGAATTAGTAAAAAGCATTAAGGAAGTTTTTGATTTAATAGGCTTGCCAGAAATTAGAATTTTTGATGTGATTAAACAACTTACCTACTAAGATTGATGCACCAAGATAGCTATATTTCGCTTCCTAACGCCTATTGAGTTCTTTGTACTATTTCATTGCTTCAATAACCCATTCAGGAACATTTGGTTTTACTTCAGATGCAATTGGAGACTCATATTTTGTTGAACTTAGTCTCTTATTCAATTCAGCCTTAGCCTCATCAACAAGTTCAATATTTTCCATAAACTCCAATGCTGTTAAAGCCATCACTTTTGCTGCTGCTATCATTCCTTTGTGGCTTATACTAGTTGTACATTGAGTTACCTCTTGCCAAGAATGACCGGGAGTGCCTAAAATCACACATGATGTTCCTATTTGTGAAGTCGGTACTATCCAGCTTACATCCCCTACATCAGTTGAACCAGGAAGAGTAAACTCTGGTAAGGTATTTGGGAGAATATCATCAAAGATAATTTTAGTTTTGATTTTTTCAATCATATCTTCTCCCAGTTCTTCTTCAAATGCTCCAAATGTGTTTAGTTCAGG
>JAGLOH010000093.1 GCA_023139025.1 Candidatus Heimdallarchaeota archaeon
TAGCATTTTTCGCCATCTTTTCGCACTGAACATAACAGCAACATAGCTGAATTCAATCATACCATATGTAAAAGAGAAGTAAATTAAGAATAACAAAGGTCCCCATGTATCTCCTAGATTTGTGAAAAAATCTGGTAAAGCATAGATCTTTCTAGTACCCTTGACTATATACCATAAAACATAATCGAACAAAAAAACAACAACTGTTCCAAATAGACCAATTAACCACTGAAGAATATACTTTTTACGTATCAGAAAGGCCATCCAAATTATACAAAATATTATATCTAAGATTATGAATTCAGCACCAAAAGTTCTTGCTACAACATGAGCCATAAGGTTGTGAATTTTGAAGTTTTTCTTAAAGCTTTTGTGATTTTCATATGAAATTCTTAACTAGAAAATCTGTCCATGATACTGGTAAATATACAAGAAATCCTCTTAGTTTATTGTTCTTCACTTTATAGCGCCTTTTAGGTTTCTTCTTATGAATGGCCTTATACACTTTCTTAGCTACAAAGATTGGATCAGCATATTTTTCAGTTTCTAGTACTTTCAACACTCTAGAAATCACTTCTTGAAAATCAGAATTTTCTATATATTTTTGATAATTTTTCAGTGTAACTTCTGGAAGGCTTGTTCTTATTGCTCCTGGTTGAATAATTACGACTTTCATGTCTAGAAACTGAAATTCACGTCTCAGTGAATCTGAAAAAGCCTCTATCGCATATTTTGACATCGAATATGGTCCATTAAATGGAAAAGCTATTCTTCCTACTTCAGAACTCATATTAACAACTCTACCTTTATTAGATTTTAACAGCTGATAAAATGATTGAGTAACTCTTAGATAACCAAGAACATTCACATCGAATATCTTCTGAAAATCTTTGAAATCAACTTCGACTAGAGGACCACCAATAAATAATCCTGCATTATTCACTATACAATCTATACCACCAACCAGTTTTTCTACCTCAGAAGCTGCTTTCTGAATGCTAACTTGATTGGTTACATCCATTATAATAGTGTGGATTTTTTCGTTGGAATTATACTTTACTAAGCCTTCAGAATCATAGTCTGTAGCAATAACAAAATCACCTTTTTGACTTAGATACTCAGTGATAGCTTGTCCTATCCCATGTGCTGCACCTGTCACTAGAACAATTTTTGATTTCTCTTTCATTCAAATCAGTAAACTTTCAGAATAATGACTCTATTATAAATTTAACGCGACTATTCAGGAATTTTAGTTTTCTCAAAAACGTATTTCTAATGGCACCTGATGTCTTAACTGACTTATATTCACAACTTAGTAAAAAATATCATATAAGAATATTTGTGAAAAATAAAAAAGATTCTATGAGAAAAGCTATTTCTTCTTCTTCATAAATCTTGGATCTATTTCTTCTCGATGAGAAGCATCAGAATAATTTTCTTTAGCTTGTTCTTTTGCTTCCTCAAGAGTTTCATCTTTATGACATTTCCATCTTAGATGTGTTGATGCTGGTTTACCACACCATGGGCAGAATAAATCGTCAATTAAATCCAGAATCTTATTGTGTGCATGTAGATTCCTTCTATGCTTTCCTCGTTCCTCAATAATGGGTTTTGTGAGAATTTCAACTGCTTTCTTTTTACCAACTGAAACAGCTTTTTTCACCGTATCAATCTCATCTTTAGGAATCTCAATACTATAGCCTTCCTTTGAATCACCAACAACTTCAATAGGAATACCTTCTGTTAAAATAGCCTCTTGCTCTGCTCGGGGTATTTTCTTGATTTGAGAAACAAACTTGCTTGCTTGATCTTTCCCCATATCCTGTTCGACAATTTTTTCATAAGTACTTTTTTGCAAATCTGGATCGCTAATTGTCGACAATCTTGAAAGTACTCTCTCTGGTATTCTCTCGTCAATTGGTTTACTTAATTCCTCAGTAATAATATCAGGGGCAACGCTTGCTGCTTCTAACCATAATCGTAAGGTATTAGATTTGATATGTATTTTTGCACAGATCTCATCAATTTTTTCTTCTGTTGGAATTAATGAAAGATTTCTTGATTTTTTCCGCTCAATACTGTTAATAATATTAGCTAGACTTTTTGGTGTTTGTACGATTCCTTCACTCCTAAAAATCTCCATTACACCTCTGCCTTTCTCAATCATGTAAAGATCTTTTCGATGTATATTTTCAATTAAAGATTCTATCCTTTGCTGACTTTCATCAATATCTTTAATAATCGCATAAATTGTCTTCAAACCTGCAAATTGAGCAGCTCTCCATCTTCTTTCTCCTGCGACTATCTGATAAGTTTCGTCTCCAGTTTGTCTTAATAAAATAGGATTTAGTAAATCGTAAGCTTTTATTGATTCAGCTAATTCTTCAATTGCTTCTTTATCAAAGGTTTCTCTTGGTTGAAAAGGACTTGGACTTATTTTTTCTATAGGTATTTGGACAATTTCCATTTATATTCACCCATGTTCTTTTATTAATTCAAATGCAATATCCTTCCAAGGGTATTGTTCTATTACCCAACTATCCTCTTCGGTATTAATACAAAGAAGCTTCACGCTTTCTCCATTACCATTTTTCACTACTTCCTTCATCTGAGATATTGCTTCAGGTCGTGTAGTGAATATCCATTTCTCAGTACCAGCATCTAGAACATAGAATTGATTATCATCTAATTTCAAAGTTTTCACCTATTTTCTTCGTAGAATGCATTCTTAGGATGTTTTACATTTATAATTTTTTTAAATCACTTAAAAAGTGATTGTATTACAACGATTAAAATCTATTATGAACTTTTTTATTGGGAATTTTTTCTTTTTTAACTAATTTGCATAGATTGGAAAAAAGGACAACAAGAAATGTAAATATCATTCAAAGCTTATTTTTCATGCTCTTTTTGTTTTACTGGAGTTTAGGACGTCTGGTATTGAATTTGTTTTTTCGTTTCATGTAAAATATTATTAATAACTAGCGCTCTCAACAATTGTGACCAACTCATATACTATAATTATAGATTCGGTATCAGATTTTCCAAAGGAGCTTGAAGAAAAATATAAAGTAGCTATTGTTCCTGCGAGAGTCATTATTGGGAGTGAAGATTTTCTAGATAGAGTCGGAATTACTCGAGAAAAATTCTTACATGAGATTGTTCATTCAGAAGAGAAAATCACAACATCTCAACCCTCTCCTAAGGATTTTCATGATGTCTTTTCAAAAACTCTAGAAGAAACTGATCACATTCTTTATCTTGGTGTTAGCCACAAACTAAGTGCTACTTTTCAAAATGCATCAATAGCATCAAAAAAATTCAAAGGAAAAATTACATGCATTGATACTTTGTCGGTTTCTCTTGGAATTACAGTAATAGCTCACCATGCAGCTCTACGAAGAGAACAAGGTATGGAACTGAGTCCACTAATTGAAGAAATCAATGAAATGATGAAAAACACCAAGATCTACATTTTGGTTGAAGAGTTAAAATACCTTCTTAGAGGTGGAAGGATTGGAAGGGCTCGACATGCTATTGGATCTTTTTTGAACATGAAACCTTTACTACAATTTGTTGAAGGGGAGATAGATGCTCTAAAAAGTGTTCGAGGTGTAGAAGCAGGATATGAAGCGATGATAGAAGAAGTTACAAGAGACGCTCAAGAATTTGGTAATTTTGTTCTATCTGGGGCGTATGGTGTTGAAAACAACAAATTTGAGAGGTTATCTAAATCTCTTAAAAATAAAATCCAACCCTTGTGCTATTTTTATGAACCTATTGGACCAGCTGTAATCTGCCATGTTGGACCTAACGTAGAAGCGTTATTCATAACCAAGTTACCAGAGAGTTCAATTGAGATATATAAGTAAAAGTAGAAAGAATCACTCTTTAACTGCTTTTATTGAAAAAACTAGTGGTAGGTTATACTTGCCATTTTTGAATGTCCAAACCCCTTTTTCTTTCTCTTCCATATACGGGAATTGTTTAAAATAAGTATGTGGATATTCTTTAATTTCTTGGATCTTCAATCCTGCTTGAATAAGTGATGTGATAATAGTTCCAAAGGTATGTTGCCAGTTGTAATTATCAATGTTTTCAAGAGATTTTTCTTGTTCAGTGTATGTATATTCAGTTTTGTAGTGAAGTGGATCTTTACCATAGAAGTAGGGATATTTGTATTCCAGTTTGTTAGTATTTTCATCATCAAAAATCCATAGAAATGGATGAAATTCAGAAATGAAGAAGGTTCCACCTTTCTTAAGATATTTAGAAACAATCTTTGCCCATTGTTCAATATCGTGTAACCAGCATAGAACACCATAAGATGTAAAAACTATGTCAAATTCCTCGTCTAATACATCAGGAAGATCGTAAATATTAGAACAAATGAACTTTGCAGGAAGTTTGAGATGATCATTGATTTCATTGGCTAGCTTAATAGACTTATCTGAAAAATCCACTCCTACAACATTAGCTCCTAATCTTGCCCATGAGAGTGTATCCATTCCAAATTGACATTGAAGGTGGAGTAAAGACTTATCTTTAACGCTTCCTAGACTTTCAAGTTCGATCTTATGTAAACTGTTATTACCTCCCATAAAACCTTCAAGATCATAGTCAGAGGATTTTGCGTGAACTGCAGCGGTTTCATTCCATCTAGCTAAATTAGCTTTCAAGTATTCATCCATTTTTAATCAATTTCGAGACACAGTATCTTCTTAAATGAATAACGATTTGCGAGAAAAAGAGAAAAGAAAGAGATTTCACTCAGAAAGTTTAACATTTCTTGTTGCTGGATTGAAATCAATTACATCTAACTCTTCCAAAGACAATAATGATGATTTAATCAGAACAGCTGTAGAGTCAAGAAGTTCTGCAATTTCATCAATTGTCATACTTCTTGGATGTGCTTCTACAAGTGCTAAGTAAATCTTTCCTTGATCTGTTGAATTCAAAATCGAACGTATACTTTCATTCTGAGACATTATAGGCTCTTCTTTCGATTTGAAATCAGTATATTCTTTTTCAGTTGACTCTAAGTTCTTCTTAAGTTCATCTTGAAGATTTTTAGTTTTTTCATACTTGGTTTCAAGTGATTCAAATTCAGCTTCCAACTTAGCAAGCTTAGTAAGGGTTTCTTCATATTGAGTATCCATTTTCTTTAGATTCTTATCCTTTTCACTAATGAGAATATCTTTTTCCTTAACTTGAGACCTTAAATCTTCCATAATTTGATCTTTTTCTGCAACTTTTTCTAGTTCAGTTTCAAGTTCTCTTTGAAATGCGTTAAATTCTCTTATTGTTTTTTTCAGCAATTTTTCTTGTACTTGGTATTTATCAGCGAAACTTGAATTGGTTGATTTGAGTTCTATTTGAACACTCTTTAATCCGTTATCAATATCTCTAGAAGATTTTTCTAGTTTCTCCAAACTAACATCCTTTTGTTTCTGATCTTCATTGATGAATTTTTCAAGTGTTCTTATCTTTGTCTCGAGATTCTTTATATCTTCAGTTAATTCTTCGTTACTTTTCTTCTTAGCCATAAGATCACCTACAAATATATAATATACTCTTAAGAAAGAGATGTTTTAAAGATTACTTAAAGGGAAAGAGAAATTGAATAAAAAATCATAAAAGAAAGAAAAAGAAAGAAAAGATTAAGCTTAATGGTAAGTTCCAGTAACCATGAATTGTAATTCTAAAGCTTTGAATCTTTCTTTTTCCAATTCTTGTCTGATTTTATAGTTTTGATAAGCTTCATATCCTGGACATTTTTGATTATCATACTGACATTCAAATAATATTTCAGCGAGCTGATCAATTAACTTGATTGCTTCTTCTTCATTATCAATATCCACATTAGACAATGTTTTAACATTCTTGAAGGATCTTATTAGCTCGTTCTTATAGTCTGATTTTAGTGCCATGATACCACCTCTGATATATGATTTTTACTATTCTTATTAACTATCAACCACAACTTGTGAGTATAAATTGTGTCATTTTCTATCATTAAAAGGATATAAAGAGGTTAAAGGAAAGAACCTTTGTGCAAAAGAAGCTTAGTTAAGGATTTGTTATGCTCTTCTTTTAGAGCAGAGCGGAGGATATGATTCTTGTACTTATCATGATCTGATGAGTACTCATCTGCAAGAGTATAATTATACATATTCTCTGCAACCTGATTAAGAATCTGGAATAAGCTCTCTTCTTCAACAAACTCGTAATTATACAGTTCTTTTAATGCGTTGAAATTTCTTATTAGTTCATTTTTTTGTTCGACTTTCAATACCATTTTATTTTTCACCCGAATTTTCTTATTCCGAGATTGTCAATATTCTCAATCTCTGAGAACAACTTCCCACCCATATATATAAAGATTTCTCACTGTGCGAAAACAATATATTATATGAAGAAGTCATTCTTGTCCCAGCGAAAGTTTAATATATGCTTCTGTGATAAAATTATACAGGTGAAAAATAACATGAGCACACCAGGGGGATATACTGACGTTCCAGAAGATTACGATCATCTACTGAAACAAGTAGAGATAATTAAAGACCGAGAGAAAGTGGAGATGTTCTACGATCAAGGTTATTGGCCAATTCTGGCGATTTTAAGAGAGGGGCGCTTATCAGTAAGAGAAATAACTGTTAAATCAAATCAACTTATTGAAAAAAAAGAATTACCCAAACTTAAAGAAAAATTAGAAAATTGGGAAATTCCTGAAGATAAAGAAAAATTAGAGAAGATTCTAAATAAAATATCTAATTGGGAAACACTTCAGATTAAAGATAAAGATAAAGAGTATACTAGAGTTCTTACTGAAGATAAAATTAGTAGCTTAATAAAAAAAGAGAAACTCTCCAAGGAAGAGTCTAAACTCATTAGAGATGTTTTGTTGTTGTATAAAATTGACAATCACAAGAAATCAGATAAGACAATCTATCGATATATAAACGAATTAACTCAAGCAGGTCTATTAATAAAAGCGGGGCAAAGAGTGATTACTGGAAAAACAGCTACAGAAACACTGTATGCACGAAATGCAAAAATTTACCTTTTGCGTCAACAGGCCCACGATACCTGGAAATGTGATGAATGTAAAGCTACACTTGAAAAAGTTGGTGCACTTATTGGGCTATCTCAAAAAATTGACCAACCATCAGTAGATAGCTTAGCAAAACTTATGGCGAAAATAGATATGTTCCACGAAGACGAACAAATTAGACTATTTGAGCAAAATGAGAAGAAAGTTCTAGAAATCATTAAAGACTGTACTTTTAAGGAAACATCACATATTTTAGAAACTTTCAAAATCATTTATTTGATGATGAATTCTCAAGAGTTCAAAGAAGAGCTAGAAGATTGCTGTTGAATCAGTTTATAATCTCTTCTTAACATTTTATTTTTTACCAAGACTAAAAAAAACATATCAAAGATCATGTTAAAACTGGCTTTATTGCTCAAGCAAGTCAAAGAGTTGTACTTGGTTAAAACACTTTACAGAAGCACTTTTTACATGAACAGCATCATTATTTTTACAAGGGACCTTATTACAAGGTAAGTATATATAGTACTAATATTCTAGCCGTGTATTATGACAGAAATAGCATATCACTTAGTTTGTGACTGCAAGCTATCAGTTAATGCTTATTGCTGTCCAGTTGGGTTGCTTAAACCAACTACTAAGCACAATTATGACTACTACCATTGTTCTTATTGTGATTTTGACTATATTTGTGACCATTCCATCAAAATAGAATTTGATTAT
>JAGLOH010000094.1 GCA_023139025.1 Candidatus Heimdallarchaeota archaeon
TCAACATATAAAATACCTAACCTTTATTTCACTCCTAAGATTGAAGTTACTTTTCTAGAAGACGCAGATAATCCAGAAGCTGTTTTGAAATCAAAAGCTATAGGTGAACCCCCATTCATGTATGGAATAGGTACTTACCTAGCTTTAAAAAATGCAGCTCAAGCTTTCAGAAAGGATAAAGAATGGGAATATTCAGCACCTCTTACACCTGAGAAGTTACTTCTATTTTTACATGATTTGGATTGAAAGGAAAAATAAAATCAATAGTGATGCTAATATGAACGAAGAACATTTCTGGAAAAATATTTTGAAAGAAATTGAGCTAGGGAATCCTTCTGTAGTAGTTACCATAATAAATCGAGAAGGATCTGCACCAAATATTCCTGGTGCAAAAATGTTTGTAAATCTTGACAGTATTGGAGGTACTGTAGGAGGAGGATTATCTGAAAGTCGTTTGTTGGAACTTGCTAAGACTATTCTTAAAGAAAAGGATTTTTCAGTTAAAACAGTACATATGGAGCATAACGAAAATGCAGACGATAATCGATCAGGAATGATTTGTTCAGGTTCTCAAACTTTTGCCCTTACTCCTTTAAGCAAAGATGATAAACCTACCATTGAAATGATAATTGAAGCTTACACTAAAACAAAACTTGGTGTCCTTTCAATTTCTAATAAGGGTATAAATGTAGATTTTGGTGATCTTCTAACTCATGATAAAAGTTATTCTGGAGATGATCATTCTTGGTCTTATCGGGAAAATATAGGTTTTCAAGATAAGTTTTTCATAATTGGTGGAGGGCATGTATCTCTCGCATTATCAAATGTAATAGCGACTCTTGGTTTTCATATTACTGTATTAGATGATAGAAAAAATTTACCAACTATGGCTGCTAATACATGTGCTCATGTAAAAGATGTTATTTCTTACAAAGATATTTCTTCTATCATTCCTGAAGGTAATAATATTTACGTTGTTATTATGACCTATGGTCATCAATCAGATGAACTAGTATTAGAAAGCATTATTTCAAAAAAGTGTAGATACATTGGAATGATGGCAAGCGCAGCTAAAAAACAACAAATTTTTACAAATCTTGAAGAAAAAGGGATTTCAAAAGATCTTCTCAATAATATATACTCGCCAATTGGAATAGGCATCAATAGTAACACTCCAGAAGAAATAGCCGTAAGCATAGCTGCTGAATTAATTAAAGTTAAGAATTCAAATTCGTTGAACTAATTGAAGAATTACTCAAATTCAGTCTAATTATTCTTCTTAATTATATGTTTCAGCCCTCAATTCTAGTCTCTGCTAGTGATTCAACTTTTTCTTAACATTTTTTTCTCTTTTTAAATCTTTTGTCGCAACGCATTTTTTTCTTCTAGTAATCTTTAAGAATAACTGATTTAATTTACATATGATTATTAAAGGTGTAAGAAATGGCAACTCTCACATTACCTTTTGTGACCCTCATTGTAACAGCTCTAATTGTTGCAGTAGCTTTAGCTATTTTAGTTGTATTTACTAAAACTTTACGAGATACTAAATCCAGTGTCGACTCTTCATATGAAACATCAAAATAGAGTGCAAACGTGATCGGCATTAAGTCCTCCGTCTCAGTTATAGTAGTAAAATAGCTGAAGAAGATAGTTTCTTTTTTTCTTAAAATTAGTTTTTCTAAAGTTACAGCCCCATCTGGAAGTAGATTCTGTCGATCAGTCTTTCAAATGCAGAACTAACATTTTGTCCTGACTTAGCGGATGTTTCCACATATTCTACTTTTATTCCACCCCATTCAGAAAGTATTTGTGCATAGGTCAGTGCAGAGGTTTTGTTTACTTGTACTTCTTCTGGAAGCTCTCCTCGAAGATCAGTTTTGTTTCCTATGATCACTAAGGGTATGAGCTTATTATCGTTGTACTTAATCATCTCATTAATCCAGAAATCGATATTTGTAAAAGTATTTGGACGTGTCACGTCAAAAACAACCATAGCTCCGTAAGTGTTTGCATAATAAGCTCCTCTTACTTCAGAAAACCTAGGTTGTCCTGCTAAATCCCAAATCTGCAGACTGACAATATAGTCCTCATATGGGACCTGCTTCACGCTGAAGTCTGCACCAATTGTCATTAGATAATTTTCTCGAAAACTTTTTCCTAGATAATTTCTCCTTAAGCTTGTCTTACCGACGGCTCCATCACCTATTAGTACCACTTTGAAAATTCTTCCTAGGTCTCCCGACATTTGAGATTCTACCTCATTATATTTTGATATAATTTAAATCTTCTTATGTTTCAAGTTTGCTAAGCTGTAATCGAATAATGTCTATACACAATCTATGTTTTTTTACTATTTATTTTTTCTGGATATATTTTTTATTTTTGCAACAAACTAGACTTTAAAAGTTTTCTAGATTATCTTCTACTTGTGATAAATATGCAATTAGGTGATATTGTTCCTGATTTTACTCTAAAAGATCAAAATAATGAAGATTTCAATCTTTATGATATTAAAGATAAGCTTGTTTTACTTTCTTTCCATCCTCTTGCTTGGACAGGAGTTTGTGCTAAACAAATGCAGTCACTTGAATCTGCAAAATCTGAATTTGATGATTTAGGTGTTACAGCTGTTGGAGTTAGTGTTGATACTATTCCCTCTAAGAAAGCTTGGGCTGAGAATCTCGGTATTGAAGATACTCCACTCCTTGCAGATTTTTGGCCCCATGGTGCTTTAGCAAAATCTTTAGGTCTTTTTAATAAAGATAAAGGTGTTTCCAACCGAGTTAATATTCTTGTTGGAAAAAACAAGGAAATAGTTTTTATGAAAATTTATGAAATGTCTACAGTTCCTAACTTTGATGAGATAACTAGTTTCATCAAAAAAGAACGTAAAAAGGGAAGAGAACTATAATACAGGTGATTTAAATGTTAAATGAAGGTGAAAAAGCTCCCATATTTTGTTTACCAAACGATAAGAATGAGAATATTTGTTTGGACCAATTCAAAAATAAATGGGTAGTTATCTATTTTTATCCTAGAGACAATACTCCAGGATGTACAACTGAAGCTTGCGATTTTAGTGCCAATATCACTGATTTTGTTGATATTGATGCTGTTGTGATTGGAATCAGTCCTGATTCTCCTGAAAGGCATGCAAAATTTATAGCTAAACATGATTTGAAACACATTTTGTTGAGCGATGAAGATCATAAGATTCTAGAGCTTTACGATGCATGGAGAAAGAAACTAATGTATGGAAAAGAACTCTTTGGAGTTATTCGAAGTACTTATCTCATTAATCCTCAAGGAGTTATTGCTAAAGTTTGGCCCAAAGTCAAAGTTAAAGGTCATGTTTATGAAGTCAGAGAGGTTCTCAAATCTTTAAAATAGGTCTGTGAAAATTATGGAGTTGAAACAAGTTATTGAAGAGAGACAAGCTTTTAGAGCTTTAGAACCTGTTGAAATAACTGATGATTTTGTTAAGGACATTGCCTATCAGGCTTCTAGAACGCCATCTTGTGGTAATAAGCAGCCTTGGCGATTTGTCTTTGTTAAAGATAAAACTGTTTTATCTGAACTACATGAGGCTCTTAGTGGGGGTAATTATTGGGCTAAGGAAGCTTCAATGATAATAGCTATTCATTCTCATCCCGATATGGGGTGTTTAATCGGTCCTAGAGAATATTATCTCTTTGGAACAGGGATGGCTACCGCTCATTTAATGCTCTCAATTGTTGACAAAGGTCTGGTAGCTCATGCCATGGCTGGCTTTAAAGAAGGTTTAGCTAAAGAAATTCTTAAAATTCCTGAAGAGCACAGACTGATTGCATTGCTTGCTGTTGGTAAAAGAAGTGATGATTTAAGTAAATTAGGTGAAAAACATCAAGAAGATGAAATAACCAGATCTTCAAGGAATCCATTTGAAGAATATGCTCATATTGACCGATATGAGTAATCACTTTCTTTTAGTATGACTAGGATTAGCCATAATCTTTTAAAAAGAAAGTCATTCTTTATGTTGACATTTATGGAACCTACTAGTAATAAAAAAACACTAAATGATATTAAAAATAATATTTCTAAAACATCTAGGAATGGGTCTTATTTTATTCTTATCCAGATAATTTTAGGTTTGATCCTAATGATATTATTTTCAGTAGCTTATTATTTATTTTTTGCTGGTGATGTTTCTGCAATAGTTTCAAATTTCATAACTATTGATGTTTATTCATTTGTAGCAGGAATAGCTTTAATGTTCTTTAGTGCGAGTTTAGGTTTCAAAGTACTAGCATTTTTGACTATAATATTTTCACTTTTATATTTTACAATAAATATTTTGTTGTTCTCTTTAATTTTCAGGTTAAGTAGATGCTTCAAACAACTTGAAGAAGAAGAAAAGACTTTGACACAAGCTTCAAAAATACAGAAATGGTTTGTCGTTTATGTTTCTCTTTCATCATTAGCATTCTTTCTCCCAAGTTTTGGTTGGATTATGGCTATTATGATGGCAAATGCTGGATTGAATGTTAGTTTCTACAACTTCAATGTTATCTTGAGCCGTTATGGTCTCAAACCAACTGTCTGGAAGAATTCAGCTTATCACATGCTTGCTGGAAGTTTCATCACTATTGTTTTCTCATTATTACTTTTCATTGATATCATTTATCTTCCAGGAATCATAGTGGGATATATTTTCTACTATTTCGCGTTTAGCAACATGAAAAATCACATTTTATTCGTTGCACCAACAATGAGAGACACTCCTCCTCCTCCTTCAATACCAGCACCTAGCGTCCCTCCTCCAAGACCAGTAATTAGTTCAACTGGGGAAATAGAAATTGCCAAAATTCCTTCTCCTCCAGCGTCAGAGTTTGATGAAAATAGTGAATAAGACATCTAGGTTACAAAGTTCATTTAGTGTTTTTTGTAGCAATTTTTTACTATTAATTTTTCTTTCTCAAATACTTCACCCATGTGAAAAATGAAACAAAGAGAACTGGTACTCCTATTCCTAAAGATAATCCAAGAATGAGTTCAATTTTTTGCCCAATTCTAAATTTGATAGAACCTATATTCTCATAAAACTCTGAATCGATTGACAGATGACCTCCTTCATCAGCTACTACAATCGATATTTGATGCAGACCATCGGTTATTTCTCCTAGATAATATTTAACTTTAAGAGGTTCCCAATATTTAGGAAAAGTAATGTTCTTATTTTCTACTAGTTGATTATCTAAGTAGATGAAGTATTCTCCTGTGAAATTTGTTTTAGATCTGAAATTATACCACACATTCCACTCAAAATATTGATTGTCTTCTAAATCAACAAAAATAGGGGCTGATGTTATCGGTGAAAATCTGATCCTTTCCATTCTATAAAACTCATATAACTCGTCTTCTTCCATGGGCGAGAATAGTTTCCAAACTATTTCTCCTTCATTACTTACTTCAATTGCTTTTGATCCTTGACTCTCCCCTAGATAAGTTGTATGACCAAATACTCCTAATTTGTTATTATTAGGCAGCAAGTCACAATCTCCCCAGATAATACTCCAATAATCTACAGGTGCAGACCACTCCCACGTTACATTGGCTTGCATTTTATCCTCGTCTATTGTAATTTCAACCAATCTTGAATGTCGATTCATTGCATCAGTTTGGTTATGGAAATCATTATCGAAAAGTAGAAACCTATCATCACCAATTTTTTCTAGACTGTGGCTATGAAAGAAGAGATAATCTCTCTGGTTTCCATAAATATCATACATAGTGAAATTTCCATACTCCCCCAATCCCCATATCAGGTCCCCAGTCTGATGATCTATTTTGTAAAAAGTATTTGTGCTTCTACAATTCAGATACATCATATCTTCATCTTCATCAAAAACAAGGGAGTTGGCATGAGTTAAATCCAAAATTGCTAGCTCGTCTTCGAAAGGACATGTTTGCCATAATTCAACATAATTCCTTGTGTCTATAGATCGAATAAGATGGCCAGTGGAATTATATTCATTGATAAGATCAAAAAGATACGTTTTCTCATTAATATCAACTTCATACGAATCTAAAGTAAAATATGTATCTCGAAGATGATCCATCTCTATCTCATGATGTCCTTCAAAATACAGATTCACAGTAACATTTGTTTCTATATTCCATAACTTGGCTCCTCCGTAGTCACCATAGATTAAAGTTGTAGAATTAATGAACTCAATAGGTTGGTCAGCTAATAAAGGCTCAGAACTAATCCCTCTTTCAATAATAATATTACCATCTAAATCAGTAATCACTATTTTACGGCTTAGAAATCCTCCTGTTGAAAAATTATTTTGTTCAAGTACTAACAGATTATATCCCTCAAATCGATTAGACGAAGTTTCATCCAGAGAATTCTGAATAGGAAGATTAGTTGAAATTGAAATGGAACCATTTGTTCCCGTTATTTGTGTTTGCAATAGAATAAGAATTACAAATACAGCAACTAATTTTGAATAACTAGACAAATTTAGTGATTTGTTGATTCTCATTCCATCATCCGGTTATCTTAACTCAATTTATGTATTTTGTAATAGCTTCTTGAAAATCTGTTTCTTCTTCAGAAATTTAAACCAAACAAATACTCCACCAGACACAAGAATAAAACCGCTGATACCTAGCGATAATCCTAAGATTATAGCTTTGTTATTGATATCTTTGAAAATCAAAGAACCTGTAGAACTAAATCTTTCTGATTCATTCGATAGATGTCCAGCTTCATCTGATACAATTAATGAAATGTTGTGAGTTCCAGCTGTAATTTCATCAACAGAGTACTGGATTTGCATTGATTGCCAAAAACGTGGAAGTATAATTTGACCTGTTTCTATGGTGACTCCATCAATATTTATGTAATAAGTTCCAGTGAAATTAGTTTTTGCTTTGAAATTATACCAGATATCCCATTCTAAATAGTTGGAATTTATAGTTTCTATAAATCGGGGCTCTGAAACAATTGGTGCAAATCGAACTCTCTCCAGATTATAAACACCAAAAATATCGTCTACAACTTTTGGAAAAGCAAACTCCCAAACAATTTCATGCTCACGGTTAACCTCAACTAGTCTTGCTCCCAAATCTGTATTAATGTGATCAGTTGATCCAAAAACACCTAGCATATTATTGTTAGGTAAAACATCACAATCACCCCACCAACCACTGAAATAATCTTGAGGTGATATCCACTCCCAGGTAATGTTTGCAGTTTTGGTTATTTCATTAATTGTTATTTCAATTAATCTGGAATGGAAATTACTTGCATCTGTCAGATTATGATAATCATTATCAAAATAAGTAAACTTGTTATCGCTGATTTTTTCCAAATCATGTCCGTGATAAAACATGATCTCTTGCTGAATGCCATTGATATCGTACATAGTGAAATTTCCGTATTCACCTAAACCCCAGACTACTTCTCCTGTTTTATGATCAATTTTATAGAACGTATTCAGATTTCTGGAATTAAGATAAACTGCATCTTCTTTTTCGTCATAGATAACTGAATTGGC
>JAGLOH010000095.1 GCA_023139025.1 Candidatus Heimdallarchaeota archaeon
GTACTGCCAAAATTCATGATAATATAATCTATACATTATCCCAATTTGCTACAGATTACGATAGAGGAGGAGGAAGTATTCAAGTAGTTAATTCAGATAATGTTCTTATTGAAAAAAATGTTTTCCTTCATTGTTCAGATTTGTGCAAATACAAATGGTCTTCAAGTCCAGTCATAGGTGGCATAGTCATATCAAGATCAGAGAATACTGTTGTAAGGAAAAATACTCTTACACCATGTTTCGTTTTTGTAACAAATTCTCCAAATACAACTTTAGAAGAGAATTATGTAAACTCTACATATAACTTTTGTGAGATTGCAGCATCACCAAATTCGACACTAATTAACAATATAATTTATACAAATCGAGTCGGTATACTGATTTTTGACTCACCCAATATTTTACTTAAAAATAATACTATTAAACCAATTACAGATTGTGCAGGAATATACTTGTCCGGCTGTTTCAATACATCTATTCTAAACAATAGTATTATTGCAAAGTCAACTAGCTATAACTCAGAGTACGGTATAATTCTTCAAAACAGCAATCTAACAATTATTTCAAAAAACATCATAGAGTATTTTTATGAATATGGTATTTACATCATTGAAGGATCTTGCAACAATACTATTTACCACAACATGTTTTATAATAACGGTCTTGATGAGAGATCTAATTCACAAGGATATGATGAAGGAACAGAAAATTATTGGTTTAGTCACCAACTATTTCAAGGAAATTTTTGGAATGATTTGGGATTGAATAGCACTTATTATATTGACGGATTAGCAGGGTCGATAGATTTCTATCCATTAAGTTCACCGATTTCATAATCTCCTAAAACTTCATTTATCCATTTCACTCTTAAAGTGCTGTGAAATAGAACCAAAGAAGCTGGAAACTAAACGAGATGATTGAGAATTCTAAAACTTGTTTTTCTGATTAGCTTGATTACGTAAAGTTATTAAGCACACATAGATTTCTTCACTCATATGGTAACCATAATCTGTGGAAATAAGAAGTTTGAAGATGTGGAAATCTTCTGCTTTGATAAAGATGGTACAGTACTTACTCTCAACATGTATAAACCTGTTATGAAGAAAAGAGCTGAATTACTCTTAGAAAAATATGGAATGAAACAAGAGTACTATAAAGAACTACTTGCTCTAATGGGACTTAATCCTGAGACTCATGAAATAGATCATAAAGGACCTATCCACATTGAGCGTGTTGAAATTATCCGCAGAACTAGAGAATATCTCCGAACATTTTCCATTAATTCCTCTATAGAAGATATTGCTGAACTTTTTGATGAGGTTGATCATTTAATCGATTTTACAGAATATGTTGAAGCTTTTGAAGGAGCTAGTACTCTTTTGGATTCATTAAGAAGTAAAGATATTAAACTGATGTTATCCACTCATGATAGTACAGAACCAGCAACTCAACAATTAGCTAGTGCAGGTCTTTTTGATTACTTCGACCTTGTTCTTGGGTTAGATATTGATTCTCCATATCAGGCTAAACCAGCTCCCGACATGCTCCAATATGGTTGTAAAGTTCTTGATGTAGATATTTGCAAATCCATTGTTGTTGGAGATGACGACCGCGATTTACTTATGGGGAGGAATGCTGGAGCCTTAGCTTGCATTGGCGTTCTTTCAGGTAAAGCTGAAGCTAAAGATTTAGAACATGCTGATGCTATAGTAGATTCTATTGCTGATATAAAAATTAAGTAAATTCTGCTATTCTATTCTGTGATAATTTCTCTTTTGATTTACAATATAGTTCGTACAGCAAATAAAAAAGGATAAAAAATGGAAGATATTAGTTATCTTCTATTTCAACACCTAAGTAATCTTCGATAATCCCTCTTAGTTTATCTGGAGTAACTCTAAAATCATCAATTATTCTACCATCTTGAAGTCGAATCAGCCTAAAACCTGGACGAACTAATGATAAGTCATGTGTGGACATTAGAATGGTAGTTCCATATTTAACAGCTGTTTCCATAAGCAATGAAATGATATTTCGCGCTAGTCTTGAGTCAAGATTTGCACTAGGTTCATCAGCAAAAATTATGGGGGCTCTTCTTGCTAAAGCAACTGATAAAGCAGCTCTTTGCCTTTCTCCCGCAGATAACTCTGCAGCATAAGAAGTAATCTTATGATCAATCTCAACATCCCTAGCAATTTCCATAATGCCCTCGTTAAGATCATCAGATCTATCATTGAAGAGTCTTGGAATAAACATATTTTCCCTAACTGTATATTGATCAAATAAATTATTGACTTGACTAATCATGGCAATTTCATGAAATCTGAAATCAGCAATATCTTTTCGATCGCCCTTTACAATATCAAAATCTTTAATCAAAATGTTACCATCATCTGGATCCTCAACACCAGAAACAACATTCATTAAGGTGGTTTTGCCAGCACCTGATTTCCCAGAGATAACAACGAAATCTCCTTTGTTAACAGTGAATGATAAATCTTTCAAAACATCATTCTTCATTCTTCCAGCAGGAAAGGATTTGCTAAGATTTTCTACTCTGATAATCTCCTCTGCTTTCTTGGGATAGTCAAATTGTTGTTCTAGAATAGGTTTAACTTCACTGAAAGAAACACGGGAACGCTTATTATTCGCATTAATAAGTTCTTTAACATCATCTTCATCTGTTTTCTTCATTATTTCATAAATTTCATCAGCATTGACTTCATTAGGATTATAGATGACTGAAAATTTCTTTGATGGATGAATGTCAAATTCAATCATATGTTTGTAGTTTCCGCTAACATATACTTCATCTGGAACACGAACAAACTGAGAACTATCAATTATTGATTGAAGCGATGATTCTTGAGGACGTATTATGAACTCCAATTCACTTCTATCCAAGTCAGTGTTCATTCCTACAAGACGTCCGTCTCGAATAATGTAGCTTTTCTTGAAAGCATTTCGGAATCTAAGATCGTGTGTCACGACCAAAATAGTTGTTCCATAATTCTCATTTAAATCTCTGAATGTTTCTACGATATCATTTGTGTTAGCCGTGTCCAATTGTCCTGTTGGCTCGTCTGCCAGCAAAATTCTTGGTTTTTTAGCTATTGAAACACCTATGCTTGCTCGCACTGCTTCTCCTCCAGAAACTTTTGTTATTGGATTCATTCTTATTTTTTCTAGATTTAGCATTTTTATTAGTTCATTTGTCTCTTTCTTTGCTTTCTCTCTTGCTACATATCTCATTTTCATTGGTAACAAGATATTTTTCTCTAGTGTCAATGATGAAAGTAGATTTTGTCCTATGAATTGGTTTACTATCCCCATTCTACTGTACCTAAACTCTCTCATCTGTTTTTCTCCCAGTTCGGCTATATTGATTTCATCGACATATATTGTACCTCCACTGGGTTTTTCTAGTCCTGAAAGAATCTTTATCAGTGTACTTTTCCCTGAACCTGAAGGACCGATGATACTAGCAACTTCTCCTTCCTTCACATAGAGATCTAGCCCTCTTAACGCAGAAACCTTTACTTCTGTCAAGGGATCGTGGT
Organism: Candidatus Heimdallarchaeota archaeon; assembly: GCA_023139025.1. Lineage (GTDB taxonomy): Archaea > Asgardarchaeota > Heimdallarchaeia > Heimdallarchaeales > Heimdallarchaeaceae > UBA460. The sequence continues at coordinate 3,561 of JAGLOH010000095.1, forward strand.
ACACTTTAATTAGGTCTTTTGTGATTATCATCTCTTCTTCACTCCATCATTGTTGGTGCATATTTTGCAAATTCCCTTTTTAGGAAGTATGTCAAGCTTAAGTATATCAGCGCTGGTATTCCCAGAAATATTGCTATTAACATTATTACTGGATAATTCACATATAGTGAGAACTGTTCAGTTCCATAGTTCAGCTGTTTCAGTGTTGGATATATCACAGCTATTCCCCCTGCAGCTCCCAGAACTAGTGCTGGTATTATCGCTGCTACCGTCGTTTGTATAGCTGACATGTTTATTATTTTCGTTGGGTTTATCCCCATTTTCTTCATTATGTCATGTTTTATTACACGCTTTTCTAGTATCTTTATCGCCGTTGTAAATGTTGAGAACATTAGTACTATTAGAGCTACAAATAGCGACAAGATCATTTCTATGATAAATATATTATACAATGGTGTTTTTAGACTATCTTTCACATCTTCAACCGTTTTCACTTTCATATCCTGTTCTTTTTCGAACAGCTTGTCTACTACTGATTGCGCATCTTTACGGTTGTGTGTTTTTATGTACATTTCATCGCTTGTTTTTAATCGTCTCACTAGTACATCCTCTAATACCTCATAAGCTTCTATTGATATTATCATCATATATTCATCTTCTTCGTAATCTCCTTCAAAATAATACATTGGAAACAGATCAAAACTTCCTGTGATTGTTAGAGAGTGCCTTAACCAGGGCACATCAGGATTAGCAAATTCATATTTATCTCCTATCTCTTTATAGAAGTCTTCTAACATTGCCTCTGAGATAATTGTCGTGTTTGCATCAAGTTGTCTTATTCTATTCCATTGAATGTTTGATACTTGATCTGCAGGTTTCTCTACAGTTTCTAAAAACGACGTCGTATTAACAACCACTAGTCTCGTATGTTCAAACATTCCAGTATATAAGGTATGTACCTCCACGTGTGTATAATCTTCAACTTGTGCTATTTCATCTATATCTTCCGCACTTATTTCATCTATACTGGCCCAATTTTCTATTCTCACATCTGTTCCATTTATAAAATACGATTGTTCTATTAGAGTTGTTTCTTTTGAATAAGGTACTACTAGTACAGGGATTAGTATTAGAACTACTAATAAGAAAATTAATGTGATATTTTCAAAATACTTTATATCTTTTCCAATTTCAGCAATTGAGAAGTTGAACCTGCTTTTCTTAGCTTTCCAAACTACAACACTCACAGCTCTTAATATAAGTCCTAGAAATTTGATTACAAGTGGTAAGGACCCTAAGAGCGTAAATATCGCTCCTGCAATTGTAAGGAAAAGATTCATTGTAAAGTCACTAATTGATGCATTATAATACGAAATGAAAGATTGGTTGTAAAAGTAAATAAGTAATCCTATTCCCAGAGTTAAAAAGAACACATCTCTCCAAGTAATTAATTTGTATTTTACAATAGCAACAAAAAAAGCAACGATTGCAACTGTTGCTACTGTTTCCCCTGGAGGAAGATTAAGATCAGCTGCTGATTTAACACCATCTTTAACCAAGTCTATCTTAGCTTTTTCAATGGTTTTTCCTGATATGCTTCTAGCTGACAGACCATCTATTTTCTTGACAGACCTTCTTCTAACTACTGGGGCTTTTTCAATCTTTTTCTTTCTTCTAACTAGGATAATTATCCTTGGGATAGAAATAATGAATAAGACTCCTGCCACTAATCCGAGTATTGCTGGAACATTACCTACTACTAGATGTGTATCAGTATTTGTAAAACTGATAAACCCATTTATTCTAATTAAAGGAATTGCCGTACCTAATGCTATTGCGAAACTTAATAGACTTGCTATAACAATTTCAACTATTCTTATAGTGAGATAAATCGAGAAAAGTCTCCGAGTACTTATTCCTCTACTTCTTAATATATTCATTTCTTGTTCATAACTCGTTGAGAAAAGTTCTGAAGATTCAAATACCATGAAAATTGATAATAGTATAGCGGGTATTGCAAATATCAATAATCGAGCCATATTATTCAAATAGTAAGTATTAAAACTTTGGAAGAATTCTGATATTTCATCATTTACACTGACTATTGCAGAATTATCGTAGGTTAATGAATACACTCTTCCTAATAGTATTTCTTGTTCAGTTACAATATTATTCCTTTCTGCAACATTGAATTCATCAAAATTCATCTCTAATTGGAAATATCCCCTTACAAAGAGATTCATCTTTCCACCTTTGGATAATATATCAAAGTATATACTTTGCTTAGTGATAATATAGGCATTTTCTGAAGCAAGAACATATACATCATATGGTATTCCCAGATGTGCAGCTGTTCGTCTTACTTGTGCAAAATTTGTTTGTGAAAAGATTCCTACAACAGTCATATTTAGTAGGTAATTCTCCTCATCAACAGGATCATCTGTTGAAGCAATTAAGCTTAATGTGCCATTGACACCAACTTCTATTCTACTTGCGAGTTGTTCTGCAATTACTACCTCTGTATTATTTATTGGTGATCTCCCTTCTATTAGCATTGTACTGATAAACTCATCACAAGTATCAGGTAGAGAAACAAACTGGTAAGGCAAATAAGTAAAATATCCAGGAGCATAAACCTTCGTATTTGTCCAGAAGCTTGATTGAATACCAGAGATATATTTTTCAATTTCTAGACCATCATATAGATTTAGTATTTCTTGTTCAGCATTAGTTCCATAAGATGCCGAAACATTTGATGTACCATTTATAGTTGACTGTAGATATGTTTGCAGGCTAACTGAAGGAGTTTTATCCGAGAAAAGCGGAAATGAACTATCATATGCCTTAATCATGGCAGATTCTTCTGATTGAGCGATAATAACAGCTGAACTCAGTAAGTACCCTGTAATAATGAATCCTGCCAAAGTTAGAATCGATCTTTTCTTATTTGAAAACCAAATAGTAGATACTGTACTGAAAGCATTAGAAACAATTCTCCAAATATTCATTAAAATTAATACAGTTTTAGAATGATGTCCAACCTGTTCATCTGTTAGAATAGATCCAATCTCAGCTCCTCTTCTTCTAATAAACAGCCAAATAAGAACACCTAACAAAGCAACTCCTGCAATGGCTATCAGAAAGAAATACCACTGTTCGGTGAAAAATTCCTTTATGGGATTGTATATAGTTAATCCATCTACATATGTTGTATAATCCAAAGAGAGAGTTGTAAGAACAAGTAATCCTATAGTTTCTTCTTCTTTGTATTTTAATGAAAGTCCAGGTTTGTAATCTTTTGTAGAAACTGTTGTATTGTAAAGCACTACATAATCTGTTTGTGTTAAATAAACAGAGAAAAATCCTTCGGTAATATGATAAAGTGAGTTTATTGGAGAGAAAGTCCATTGTTCACTCACATATCTGTAAAAGTAAAGGTTTACATAGTCATTATCAACTAACTCGGCAACAATTACAGCTCTGTTTAAACCATCATCGAAATAGTAGGAACCTACAGGATTTTCATAAAATGAAGTAATTGTGTTTTCAGTTATATGTGTACTATTTATCATCCCCCAGAACAAAACAGATGGATTAGTAAAGACATAAGAAAGTCCATTAGAATTTTCTTTTATATCTATCTTATCAACTGGATATATCACATCACTAAATGTTCTTGTTTGCTGAGGATACATTGTACTATTATCTAAAATGGCTGTGCCTATACCAAATGTTGGTTGATCAAGTCTATGAACATACCAAATTCGTTCTGTTTCATCTAAGGTTATATCCATAACATTAGTTGCGCCAGATACAGGAGCGTCTATCATAAAGACTTCATAATCGTAAGTGAAGAAACCACGATAGTAATGAATGTCCATATATATCATATCTTCATGATCCCACATATTATGAAAAGCATGAAGAATCCTATCTATAAACTGGAATTTGAAGAACGAGACATAC
>JAGLOH010000096.1 GCA_023139025.1 Candidatus Heimdallarchaeota archaeon
CGACTAGCAACTAAAAATAATCAATCAGGAATATTTGACCAATATGAGAACATTTCCACAGAAACATTTGATGAATTATATAGAATTAAATCTGAAAGCTGTTTTGCATGCCCCATTCATTGTGGAAAGTATTCCAAGGTAAAAACTGGGAAATATGCTGGAACTAAAGGTGGAAGTCCCGAATATGAAACAGTTGTTTGTTTAGGATCTAAATGTGGAATTGGTGATCTTGGAGCAATTTTAAAAGCGAATGAGTTGGCTAATAAATTTGGTCTGGATACTATCTCACTGGGAGATACTATAGCATTTGCTATGGAGGCTTATGAAAAAGGTATCTTGACATCAAAAGATACTGATGGACTAGAATTAATTTGGGGAAATGATGACGCTTTAATTGAACTAATAAGAAAAGTAGCCTTTCGTGAAGGAATTGGAAATGATCTTGCTGAAGGAACAAAGAGATTCTCTGAAAAAATTAATGCTGGGTCTGAAGAGTTTGCACTTCATATAAAAGGAATGGAACCACCAGCATATGATGTTAGAACTGCAAAAGCTTTTGGTTTAGGCTGGGCAACAGCTACAAGAGGAGCAGACCATCTAGCAGCTTTACCTAATTTTGAGCTTCTAGGTTATGAACCTGAAAAAGGTTTGGAATGGTTTGGTTCTGAAAAAGCTGTAGATCCTCACTCTCATGAAGGAAAACCAAGGATGGTGGTCTGGCATGAAAATTTTGGAGCAATAGTTGATTCAGCAGAAATGTGCAAGTATACTTGCTTTTCCGCATATGCAGTTAGACCGGAAGATATGGCTATTTTTCTGTCTCTCACAACTGGAAAAAATATCTCCTCTGATGAATTGCTTCTAATAGGGGAACGGATATACAATCTAGAAAGATTGTTTAATTTAAGGGAAGGAATAGGGAAAGATGAAGATAGCCTTCCTAAGAGATTTACTGAGGAACCTTTATCTGAAGGACCTGCAAAAGGCCAATTTGTAGAATTAGATAAAATGTTGCCGAAATATTATGAATTGAGGGGATGGGATTTTGAAACAGGATTACCAAAGGAATCCTTGCTAAGGAAATTGAGTCTTCTTGAATCAGCAAGAATTTTTAATTTGGTAAAGGAGGAGAAATAAATTGAATTCAGAAATCAAAAAAAGAATATTCGCTCAAAATGAAAAGTGCAATGGGTGTCGGATTTGTGAACTACGATGTTCTTTTGAACATGAGAAAGTTTTTTCTCCTTTTCTCTCTAGAATCCAGATTATTAAGAATGAAGTAGAAGGGACAACAATCCCTAAAGTGTGTGTTATGTGTGGGAAATGCATAGAGGCATGTCCAGAGAAAGCAATATCCAAATCTCCAATAACTGGAGCTATTCAAATAAACAAAGAATTGTGTACCGGATGTAAAATTTGTGTGGAAGCCTGCCCATTTAATGTTATGAGATTTAATCCAGAGAAGAATATTGCAATAACATGTGATTTATGTGATGGTGACCCGCAATGTGTCAAATACTGTCCTGAAGAAGCACTGCACTTCAAATCAGCAAAGGAATTTGCAGAATATAAAAGAAAGGATTTTGATGCAGAAAAACCAGAAATTATTCCTTAGAATTCGCTGAGAAAAAATTCAATTTTTTATAAATCATTTTCTTGTTCCTTCAAGGCTTCTTCTACATCACCGAAAAATTCTCTATCTGTGATGTAAAGTTCTCTTTGTTTAGTTATGTCTCTTGCAAATCGTACTCTAAGATAAATATAAACTGTTTCTAATGAATTCCAGATTTTTGGTGATATAGCTTTTAGTTTAATGTAACTATACACTAAGGCCCCGAGAATTAGTAGCCATGCAGGAATTAGATATCCTCCATAGAGTCTTGCCCAGTTATCCCATTTGTTTGGGTTTGAAGCTCTTTCGAATTCTTCGATATTTGTAAAACCATCTTTATCTGGATCATCATAAGTACTATTTTCAAGTGGATCCAAGAAATACTCTACCTCCCAGCTATCTAAAAGTAAATCTCCATCACTGTCATTTGAGTAAGGGTCCGTATTATATAAGTTGACTTCAGCAAAATCATTCAGAAAATCCCCATCACTATCTGGACTTCCATGTCGCTGAAAACTTCCTCCATAGGTCCACCAAGAGCTAGTAGAATTGGCTGACTCAAGTAGTTCAAAACAATGGACATCTTTCTTGTTTACTCTTGATATTATTACTTCTAGTTTGCCATCTTTGTCAATATCTGCCACCAAAGGCGGATCTGTGTGTATGCCCTCAACTTCACGAAATATCAATAATTCCCCCAGATGATTCAATCCCACAAAATTAGCGTTTCCTTCACCGAAAAGAATCTCCAAAGTTTTGTCGTTATCAATATCAATTGCACAAGGACTACCTAGACGGTTTGTAGAATTATATCTCCATTGAAGTTGTCCTGTTTCATTTAAGCAAAAGATGTTTCCTTCACCTGTTAAAGGGTTATAGGCACTAGATATGACCTCTAAGCTACCATCATTATCTAAATCAGCAATACAGGGATTGAAGTCCATGATATAGCTTCTATTATTTTGTAATTCCTGTGTATATGACCATTCTATTTCTCCATTATGATCAAAACAATATAGGTGAAAAGTGCTTCCAACTATTATTTCTGCGGTACTGTCTCCATCAAGATCTGCTACTCCAATTAAAGAATCTCCTCTAATTGTGGGTGATATCCATTTCTCTTCACCTGAAGTGGTAAAGGAATGAAGTTTGTAATCATTTCCGATTAGTAAAATGTCTAAAATATCGTCATTATCTATATCTGCAATGATTGGAGCTGAACCAAAGAGAAGTGTCCAATATCCTGAATATTGTAATGTTATATTAAAAGAGTAAACAAATTTTCCTTTTCGATTTAAGACAAAAGGTTGGCTTGTTATTTCTGCTGTAGAAACAATAATATCTAAATGCATGTCACCATCGATATCAAAAATACATGGAGTAAAGTCCTTAAGTTCAGAATCAGCTAAATATTCCCAAAGAATTGATCCTTTGTGATTAATGCAAATTAGTGAGGATTCTCCTGAGATTAATAAGTCTATCTTACCATCTTCATCTAGATCCGCAAAGTTGATTTTTCCAGAAAGTGTTGTGTCTAGATTAAGATACCACTCTATTGAACCTATGTTATTCAAACAAAAAACATAGTTGGTGGTCAAGACTATAATCTCAATATTTCCGTCTCTGTCAAGGTCAACAAGAGCGGGTGATCCTTTGATGTTCCTGCCAAAAGGAGTTGACCATGATGGTCCTAAATATTGTCCACCTATGAGGGTGTCATCAAAACTATAAATTGCAACTGGCATACTGAGTACTAAAAGGCCAAGGACTAAAACAAAAATCTCTATGAATCTGACTTTAGTCAATCTTAACCCATAATTGTACTCTCTGAATGGCACAATATTATTGTACTTCAGACAGTTAAAAAACTTACTCAAAATAACATTAAAATTAATTTCCACCAGCGATTGCTGGCATAAATGCAACCATATCTCCTTCATTCAATACTGTTTTTAATCCCTCTAAAAGATTGACATTTCTGCCATTTACAATTATTCTATAATGTTTTTTAACCTCACCATTGATGTCGAGAATCTCAGTTCTGAGAATTTCACCGAATTCTTCAAACAACTTATCGAGTAGATTTTCTACAGATGATGCCTTGTAAAAGAATTTCTTCTTGCCTATAATCTCTTTAATTTTGGTGAAAGTTATAATTTCTATATTCGTCATAGATACTCACTTGAATATTGTTTTATAATGTGTTTTTTATTAAGATAAAGATTCTTCTTCTATTAAAAATAGATTTCTCAGCTCTTCTAGAGCTTCATGTCGATGTAAATATTCTAGTTTCTTTGCTGCATCAAAGTGTTTTCCACAAAACCATTCCATATACGGTGGATGCTCAACTATCCCCTTCTTTTTGACTCTTTTCTCCCATTTCAAGTTAGATTTGTTTTTCTTAAAACTAATGGTTCCTCCTTCTTCTGCATGATTAAATCTTTTTAGACAGATTTCACAAATTGGGGGTTTCATCTGAATTATTCCTCTGTGAATCTTTCTTTTAATATTTCTATAGCTTCTGATATTGTTAGATGTGATAATTCCTTAGCTGCTGCATAGTGTTTGTCACAGAACCAATCTGCATAAGGTGGATGACCAGTTAATCCTTCAACTTTCATAGCTTTTATCCATCTTTCATCGCTTTTGCTTTTCTCAAAGTAAACTAATCCTCCTTCGTCTGAATCTCTGAATTCCTTGTAACAAATAATGCAAATTGGTGGCTTCATACAATCAACTGAAGTGTTCATTATAAAAATTTTAGGGAAATTTAACTATTCTAATCTCATAGCTCTCCTGATAGCTGTCATTGTTTCTGTTGCCATCAATCTATTATTAGAATCTTCGTCATTCCTAGCTATTTCTCCTAGAATGTCTATAGCATTTGGGTCTTTTAGAACACCAATGTTGTTGATAGCTTCAAATCTTACTCTTGGATGATTATCGTCCAAAGCCCTTAGATTTGCCTCATAAATCCTAGAATCCTCTATTTCCCCTATGTCAATTAGTTTTCTTATTTCTTGCAAAGCATGTAATCTAATTTCCCAATCTTGATCATCGTAAGCTTTTATTAAATGAGGAACAGGATTACCTTCTACACGATAAGTAAGAAACTCAACGACTACTTCCTTAACTAGTTTATTAGAATCTAGAACATAATTAGCTACAAGGGAAGCTGGAACTTTGATTGGAAATCTTAGTATAGTTGTCTTAGCTTCTTCTCTAACTGATTCAGTATCATCCTTCAATCTCTTAAATAATGGTTCAATTATAGTTAGGTCATCAAAATTCTTTAACGCTTTAGCTGCGGAATATCTAACTTGAGGGTGTTCATCGTCTAATGTATGGATAATGAAGGAGAGAGTATCTGGATTTTTATGCTTGCCAAAAGAATCAACAGAAGCTTTTCTTACTCCCCAATTTTCATCTTCTAGAGCTTGACTTAAAGCAATTAATGCTTGACTATCAACTATGTCTCCGAGGATTTCTGCTGCATAAATTCTAACTTCAGGGTCAGAATCTTTCAATGACTGGATTATCTTCTGTTTTGCAATTTCTTCACTTCTAAAAGGAGCTAATTGCTCCAATGCAAGTTGACGGAGAGCAGGACTTGGGTTTTCTAATAGTTTAATTATTTTCAATATTTCATCCTTTGACATCCAAACACTTCAAGTAAACATTTCATGTCAAAACAAAAAACTTTGGTTTAAGGCGTAATATCTTGAACGGAGTAATAGTTTAGGTACAAACTCTTAAATAAAATTGTTCATGTAATATTATCGTTCTCTTACTAACATAATTTCAGAAGGGTGGCTTTATGCTTACAGTTAGACAAAAAATCTACTATTCGATATGTAGAATGGGAATGACAATTCTACTGAATGTGGTTTTTGTAGCAACCTTCTGGATGTATACCAATCAAGTGAATTTAGATCCTGTTCTCAATGGTATAGGCAATGCTGTAGGAAAAGTAGTAATTGGTATCTCTTCTGTGGTTGTTGGTATTGTTTCTGATTCTCTATCATCAAAATCAAAACTTGGAAGAAGAAAATTCTTTATCTGGACAGGAGCTCCTGCACTAGCTTTTTCATTTGTTATGTTGTTTACACCTCAATTTTTCATTCCATTAGGAAGTCAAACAACGAAATTTGTTTGGTTGTTAGTTTGGAATTCAGCTTTCCATCTATTCTATGGATATCTTGTGATTCCCTATCAATCTTGGATGCCAGAAATAACTTCCGAAAATGAAAGAATTCAGGTATCTGGCTTAATGAGTACTGTGAATTTAATTGGAAGTGCAATTGGTGGTGGTTTTGTTTTAGTGATGTCTGGTTTCATTAGCGAAGATCCTCAGGGTATCTATGGTAATGCTGGAAAATATTTGCTGATTTTCGCACTTCTTTTTGCAGTTTTAGAACTTCTATTCTTTTTACCTGCATTATTGAAGATTAAAGAAAAGAAAATTGAAGTTAAGAAGAAGAAAGCTTGGAGTGAGATAAAAATTGCACTTCGTAACCGAAATTACATGATCTGGGTAGTTGGTTTTACAATTCTCAATGTTGGGGTTACTATAATGTCTGCTTTGATTTTAGATTTTATTGAAAATGTTATAGGTATTGTTAATGCTATGGAGAAATTTCTCTTTGCAGCTGTAATGCTTTGTGTTATTGTGTTGGGATTCCTTTTCTGGGGCCGTTTTGCTAAGAAATTTGGTAAGAAATGGTCATTGATAGTTGCTTTCACGTGGTTGTTAATTTGGGTACCAATAACTCCGCTTATAGGAAAAATTACATTTATTTCTCCCATAGTTCAAGGGTACGTTTTTGGTATTGGGACAGTGTTCGGTATTTCTGCTGTTTATCTTTTCTCATATGCGATTTTAGCAGACTTTGCTGATAAAGATGAAAGAGATACTTCTGAAAATCGTTCAGGACTCTATACAGGTTTCAAAAGTTTACCTTTCAATATAGCTCAAGCAATTGGATTTGTAACAGCTGGTTTTCTGCGTGGTTGGACTAAAGTAGTGGGAAGTGAAACAATAAACCTAGGGCTTGTTTGGCTGGGTCCTATTTGTGCAATTTTCATCCTATCATCTCTTCCAATTATCTGGAAGGGGGATTTTGATCCATTTTTGAAGGATGAAAAAGTAAAAACAACATCAATTTTCAAGCAAATGTTCTCAAAGAAAAATTGAATATTGGGATTTAGATAATCCTAAAGACAAATCAATTAATGAATATAGGGAAGTTAGAGGTTTAAATGAAGAAAAAGCTATTGCTTTAGTAGAAGAAGAAAAGAAAGGTTAGTAGTTAAATACACCATTTTTTGCAGCTAAAGTTAGTTGATTTATTCTAGCATATTCATTTTCTAACTCTTGAATTAGTTTCTGATTTTTTGTTTTTCCAGTTTTGATTTTCATTGCCATTTTTTTTGCACCTAATATTACGTAATCATCTCTTTATTAAAGGATTTTTTTAATTAATTCGATTAATGGTTAAACTATTTGGTCAAATAACGTAACTGGGTTAGAATATAATTTAGTTAATTCCTTAAAGCTGTTAAGGGAGAAGTGCAAGGCTTTAGCTGAATGGTTAAAGCTCAAAAAATGGCCAGCACACAAACCTTAAGACACAAATAATGAAACCAATTTATGAAAGAACTTACCTTGATTTCATGGAATGTGAATGGGATAAGAGCTGTTTCCAAGAAAGAAGTTTCTGAAAAACTAAAATTTAATGATTGGTTACACAAGGTTTCTCCAGATTTCTTAAGTCTTCAGGAGACTAAAGCACATCCCGAGCAATTAACTGGTAAGTTACTAAATCCTCAAGGATATCAAAGTAACTGGTCATCAGCTGAAAGAAAAGGATATAGTGGTGTTGTAACTTATTCCAAGATTAAACCAA
>JAGLOH010000097.1 GCA_023139025.1 Candidatus Heimdallarchaeota archaeon
TTTAATCCAGAAGAAACAATAGAACAATTCTCACTTGTGTAGGGTTCTTTGACTAGAAAATATGTTTCTAAATAGTCTGGTTCAAGCTGTGAAAGCTCATCTTCCAAACCAGTTGGAAAGGTGTAGAGACCTTGATTCCATTGTTCTAGGAATTGATTGTTGAAAGAGTTGGTATAGAATGAATTATAATAATCTATAATATCAATCGAAAAAATTTCGTTATTCTTATGAGCATAAATTAAGATACTGCTTTCATTAGAAAGCTTACCCTCAAATGTTGCGTTAATTTGTAAATAAAATTCACCAGAAATGTTTAGTTGTGACTCAATATCTCCAAAAACAGAACAACCTGTAGTCTCAAAATCATTAATTCCATTACCATCATAATCATAATATCCTAAAGAGATCTCTCTATCTACATCCATATCTATGGTACCATTAATGTAAGCTATCTGATCCGAATTATTAAAAACAAGAAAACTATGCTCATACAGATATTTTGCTTCTGATGAGTAAAATTTATTGGCAATTGTGAAAGCAGTATTATTGAGTTCAGATTTTAAACTTCCCACAAGATGATCAAAAGATTGAACAAATTGATATGTTGAAACATCCATGCTCTGTATTTTTGCCTGTAAGTATTCCTCTGAAGCTTCTTGTGATAATTTTTGAAGTCTTAATTCCATTATTAGTATGATGGTGCCATTTATCAAAACCATCATAACGACTAGAATTAGAATAATGTATATTGCAAGACGTCTAGCCAGACGTATTCTTTTAACCATTAAGATTATATTTGTACGGTCTATTTTGAACTTTCTCCATCGTGCATCCTAGAAATCATTGATAGGTAATAGTTAGAGTTTCTTTATCAAAACTAACAACAAACCCTAACATTTCTCTTCCATTATTGATATCTTCTAGTATCCACCTTAGTTGATGAAAGAATTTTTCACTCTGAAGTAGTAGACATTGATCAAATTCTAGTAGAAACCATTGTTTCTCTTTCGGTCTGGTTAAAGGTACCAAATTTCCCCAAAGATTATTATGACCCATTTTTTCCGGATTACCATACAGAATTGGAAAAGAGGTGCACCTAGAGTTTAATCTATACTCCTCGTTTTGACATCCAGAGAGCTTATTTAGGAAACCACAGTCAAAACAACATGCCCCACACTCTTTGCATGAAGAAAAATAGAGATGCATATGAGAATCTGAGATATTATCATTCATTTTGCTTCTGCTTCGCTTTATAGATCTCATATTGCTCTTTCATATCTTCAACATCGTGAGATATAACCTCTCCATGTTGTTTAAGAACTTCTAAAACTTCATCTGGCTCATCTGCATGCCAATGAACCTTTAGCATACCTCTCATACCAGTAATAGCCAAACTGTCTCCTACACACTTCTTTATTATATGCTCTTTTACTTTTGTTGAGAATTCTTTCAAAGTTTCTTTTGTTATTTCTTTGTTTTTAATTACAGTCACAATATCATACTGAAAATTTACTGCTTCATCTTGAGGAACATTTACCATAATAACACCACTAATATCTTATAATTTTGATGAAATAGGATATTTAAGAATTTTTACCTTGTTTTAATATTCAGAAAAGGAGCTCTTTTCCGCTTTCGTCTTCTAGCCGCAAAGAATGCTATAAATGCTAAAACACTTAAGGTTGTGAGAATTGTTGTCGTATCTACTGTTGTTAAGACCGACACATCTACAAGAGCAGGAGCATCTCCATCTCTATTATCTACCACTAGGATATATTCTGTAACTCCTAAGTTAGTGACGGATGAATTAGTAACAGTAGTATTTTCATCTATTACTATCGTAGTATAATCAGTGAGCATTATATTTGCAGTACCCAAATATGCCTCAATAGTTATTTTAGAACCTTCTGTAATATTCGTACCACCAAGATAAGCTGATACAACCTCTCCGTGTCCAGAATCCCAAGCAGTGAAGGTACTATTATCAAGAACAAAGATATTTATTGGACCACCATTGTAGACTTCTATTGTCATCTGAATAAACAAATTATCTTTACTCACTGTAAAGTGTCTAAAACCTATATTACCAACTGGAACATCAAAATACCAATCAAATTTTTCAGCATTCACTGAGGAAGTTGACATGAACAATACTATTGCAAGAAAAGATAATCCCATGGAAAGACTCTTTTTCATGGTAGTATGTTCTATGCCATCTCTTAAATAATTTTTGATTACTATCGGAGTTACTAGAATTATTCTAGATTTCGAAATATTTAATAGTCTTAATCATATTCTCTAGAAGAATAGTGAAGTCCTATGAAGAAAATCTACATTATCGAGGATGAGAAAGATATCAGTAATCTGTACAGACTGTTGTTTGAGAGAGAGGGAATTGAGATAGAAGATATTGTTTCCAGTGGGAGAGTAGCATTGGAAAAAATAGAAGAACTGAAAGAGGGAGTAGAAGATATTGTTTTTCTAATAGACAACAGAATTCCTGAAAAAACTGGGTTGGAAGTTGCAAAAAGACTAATAGAGATTTCACCAATTCTAAAAAAACAAATAATTATCGCTACTGCAGATGACACGATTTCAAGAGAGCAAGTTGAAGATCTAGGAATTCCTTATTTTCTTAGAAAACCTTTCAGCTTAGATGAGTTACTCTCAACTATAGATACTATTGAAAATGAAAAAGAATGAAATTTCTTCTGCATTTTAGATGAATGTTGCAGTGGTATTATCTTGCTTTTTGGTTTGCTCAGGTAATGCTATTTCTCCAAATCTTGATTCGTATGCTTTTATCTGCTCTTCAATAACTTTCAGAAGAATTTTTAGTTGGTGTGGAGAAAAACTGACTTCAGTAACTATTTCTTTGATTATTGCGCGAGGAATTAGAGCATTTGGGCCAATGGTTGGTTCTGTTGCATATTCAGCTTGATCTTTGAAAATGATCATTTTGAAACCAGATATCGAGTGAACCATTTGGATACTTTCAGCATAAAAGCTGGGGACTTCCTCTTTTCTCTCTACTTTAATGGGTATATTTCTACTCATGACTATCAATCTATTGGGAGTGAAACACAATAAAAATATTTTGTTCTATTAAGGAAGTAGGAACAATAAACAAAAGTTTTTGAATAAACTGAGATTTCTAAAATTAATGGCTAGCTTTGCAGTTGGGGTTGTATTGTCACTTGTAGCAGCCTTTTCTTGGGGAACATCTATGGTTATTTTCAAAGTAGGTGTAAAAAATGTTGACCCACTTGCTGCTACCTACATAAAGGGACTATTTGCAATTCCTGTTCTGCTAATTTTAGGTTTTATACTTGATGGCATATATTCTTATTCAAAACTAATGTCTGGTTTTAATCTCCTCTGGCTATTTCTTGGAGTTATCTGCTTAACTCTAGGTGATTTTCTTTCACTCAGTGCTCTTAAAAAAATAGATGTATCAATAGCTCAACCAGTAACTTCAATCTATCCCATCTTTACAACCCTTACTCTTCTTATAGCTAAAATTGAAGATATAACTTGGTTCATAATTGGAGGTACTCTCCTCATATCTTCTGGTGTAATTCTTATTTCTTACTTTTCACGAAAAAATGACATAATCAATTTGAAAGCGTCTAAAGATTCAATGGAAACTGATGAGTTTGAGCAAAAAAAGAAAGCTCTTCCTATGGGGATATCACTTTCAATTTCTGCAGCTGTTTTTTGGGGCATAGCTATTGTTTTCAATAGATTGATTCTTGAAGATCAAACAATTGAAGTGGTGCCTTTGATGGCCCTAAGAAATGGATTAATGGTTGTGCTTGTCGCGATTTACGGTTTCACTAGATTCTTTATCAATAAAGAGAAATTCAGATCTAAAGTTTTCGCACCTAGAAAAGAGGCTTTAATTTTGATGGCAGGGGGTACTGTATCCTGGATTGGTGGTGGGGTTGTCTTCTTTACTGCTGTTCAACTTCTGCAATCAGCGGGTATTACAACGCCTATATCTTCAATTTCTCCTTTAATAGTTATGATTCTTGGAAGTATATTTCTAAAAGAAAAAATAACGCTTCCCCAAGTTTTAGGAGTAATTGTTATTGTTGCAGGTTCAATTGTGCTTTCCATACCGAAATTACTCTCATCTATTTAATAAAACAAGAAACAAAATTGTAGTAAATCTATTGTTGTACTTACTTCAGAAATTCTTATTCTCTTTCTCTTACAATAAACGCTTTAACTAGTTGAAGAATTGCAATTAGAGCTATCAAATATCCCCAGAAAGTGTAAGTAGTCCACCAAGGATTCATACCAAAATTGAAAGCTAAGTTAAGCCCTATTATGTTGCCAAAATCAAAAACTGAAAGAGCTAAAAACAAAGAAGCAATTGCTTGAAACAGAGAAATTATTCTATATCCAGCCATGTTGAAAATTGGTTTTCTGAAATATAAAAACCTTTGTTTATTCTTTTCTGAATGTTAGTGTTTCTTGTACATAAGCTCTGATTTAATCTCTTTTCTCAAGAAGCTTATATTTTTTAGCTAACTTTTCTGCCAACGCTTCTTCCTCTAGAGCATGTTTTTCATCTTTGCTTAATTCTTCAGGTAACCAAGTAGGTAGTTTTAATTCCTTCTCCTTATAATAAGTTCTAATTGCTCTTCTTAAAGCTCCTACTGCTAAAGATCCGCAATGTGTTTTAACTGAAGGTAAACCACCTAAAGCTTCAGATACATCAGCCCAAGTAATTTTCCATGCTTCTTCAAGAGATTTGTTTTCGATCATAATAGTAAGCTGACTAGCTGCTGCAATGTTTGATGCGCATCCATAGCTTTCAAAACTTGATTTAATAATAAGGGCATTTGGTTCGTCTAGTTTTAGATAGAAAGCTATCATATCTCCACAAGCTGGACTTCCAGCTGCAGCATAAACAGTCGCATCTTCCATTCTCCCAAGATTTTGGGGATTTTGAAACAATTCAAGAACTCGGGGTGCATATGGTAAGGGTATTCTACTCGACATATTTTATCATCCTCTTACAGTTCGATTCCTCCAGTTATAGATCGGATTCTGTTAATGATTTTAGGCATTCTTTCAAGAACATAATTGATTTGTTCTTCAGTATTTAAACGATTAATTTTCATCAGTAAACTCCCATGAGCCACTTCTGGTTTTCTACCAATTGCAGTCAATATATGGCTTGGCATAAGTACTCTACTAGTGCAAGCACTACCGCTTGATACATAAATTCCATTCATGCTACATTCAACAGTTAATGCTTCCCCTTCACAACCTAAATAGCTGATATTTACATTGTCTGGAGCTCTACGTTCTCCTGAGGGACCATTTATTTCAGTTCGTTCAATACTTGTTTGGAGACCATATAATAGTTTATCTCTGAGGTTTTGTGTGTGATTTTTTATTTCATCGAAACGATTGAATTGAATCTCTACTGCTTTTGCAAAACCAGCAAGAAGAGCAGGATTTTCTACATCTGGGGAAAGTATTTCAAGACTCAATTGTCCTTCATAAATTGATTTAATTTTTATTCCATCTTTGATATATAATCCTGCAATACCTTTGGGCCCTAAGATTCTGTTACTATTAATTGTAGCTAAATCAACCTCAACTTTTCCGTAATCTATTGGTATTCTTCCAAATGCAGAAGTTGCATCTGTATGGAATAAAATACTGTCATCTTTATCTTTTACAATTTCCAACGCTTCTTTAACTGGTTGAATTGTGCCTATTTCATGATTGACTGCTTGTAAACTTACTAAAAGAGTATCATCGTTAATCCTTTCTTGCAAAATGTCAAGATTCATTGTTCCGTCGTTAGAAACAGGAATTATCTCCACTTTGTACTGATCACTAAACATGGATTTTGCTGTATGAATAACACTCAAATGTTCTGCTTCTGAAACTATAATCTTCTTTCGTTTTTTATTCATTTTCGCAATTCCTTTAATTGCTAGATTATTAGATTCAGAAAAACTATGAGTTAATGCTAAGGCTTGAGGATCTATGTTTAAGGGTTTAGCAATTTTTGTTTTTGCTTTCATAAAGAAATCAAGAGTTTCCCAACCCATGCGATGTGTTATTGCAGGATTACCAAAAGTTCTCTCAAGATAATAGGGGCGCATCTCTGCATATACTTCTTTATCAACTAAAGAACCGTTCTCCCAGTCTAGATAAACTTCCTTATCTGGTTTTCCATGTTGTTTCAATAAACCTTCTATGTTCGACATTAGATTTACTCCAATATTTTGGCTAGAAATTTTTCAATATGATCTACCTCAGTGAGCATTAACTTTCCTGTTCTGTAGAAAGATAAGCTAGTTTTATCAAATTGAAACTTTTCAACCATGTTGCCAATCTTTTGTATCAGTTTTCCTTTTTTTGAAATCTTTTCATAGACTTCATCAATAGTACCCCATTTTAGCATAACGACATAACTATTGTCTTTTTTACAACTCTCTACTATCGAATCTATATACTTCTGATACAAAGAATTAGCTCCTTGTTACAATTCTTACGAAAGTATAACACTTATTTAATCTTTGTTTTTATCAATTTTTTTCTCTGTTTCCTTCAGCAATATTTTACATTTCCAGCAGAGATAAGTGGGCTTGAAAATTGCTTCTTCTAGATTCTTGGAATATTGCATAACACAGACTTCTTTGCAATGACCCAGCCCCAAAATATGACCACATTCATGAACACTTTCCTTTATTTTCATATTTGCTGATTCTAGTCTAAAAAAAGATACAATAGCACCATAAAATTGAGTTGCTAATCCAAATACAAAATTCCTCCCAGGAACGTATAAATCTTTGTTGACTAGCCAAAGAAAATAAGTTATGTTTTCCTCATCAATCAACTTATTTAGCAGTTTCTGACCATTATACTGATTTCTTGCCTTATTAAAAGTAACAATCTCAAGCTCTCTTCTCTTAATTAATTGGATACCAATTTCATAAGTTATCTTCAATTCTTCGATAACTTTCTCAACTACATCATTATCTATAGAAGGATCATGGTATAATGTTAAATTGGGAAGCATGTTTGTTACCTAATTTATTCAGTTTGTTGTACTTTACTTTTGTGAAGAGTTACTCCAGGAATTTGCTCAAATTCAGTCGTTATTATAGTTAGTCCCCTCGACTTGGTAAGCTGATTGAGCTGATCCCCAGAGAAAATCTTTTGGAAAAACTATTCCATCAGCCATATATTAGATAGCTTTCTCTGTCTCTATATCTATTTTTCCTAACCTATACTTAGCATATTTACTTTGTTTCTTCTCTATATTAAAAAAAAGAGATTTTAGTTTATAATGATGATAAAGGAGATAGGAGATGGTTTGAAAAAAAGCAAGCAAAAGATCTAATTTATACTGTTCTATGGTTAAGTTAGATTATTAAAGAAATTTCTTTTTAAAATGGCGGCTATACCAATCAAGAGTAAGGATATTATAAAATAAGC
>JAGLOH010000098.1 GCA_023139025.1 Candidatus Heimdallarchaeota archaeon
CTGTTTCCAATCTTTCAATTTTGATTTTTGTATTGCATCTTCAAAAGAAAGATGATTTTTCACACTTTCCTTAATCTCTCTCATAATCATCGGTAGTGATACTGCCGAGATTAAATCTATATGTGAATATCTTGTGTCGGTTACATAAGCAAAAAGATAGATTTCATCTTCTGTTTTCCAAAAATAATCTACAATTAGCTTTATAGAATCATTAGTAGCTTTAGAATGGAAATTAGCTGTTATTGGAAGAATCACTTTATTTCCAAAAAGAGCATTAGCTAATCTATTGAGTAAAATAACCAGTTTTTTTGGAATCATAATACCTTCCAAAATCTGAAAAATTTTCTTTGGATCTAGACTCTTGCTTGTAGAAATATCCTGTATACTATTTGGATAAACAAATGATACTTGATCCAAGTTAATATAAGGAGAAAGTAACCTATAATCTCCTCCACATTCACAAGAAATTCTTTCATCCTCTCTAGAGTTTATAACTTGATTACAAGTTCCCATACAGAGATATTCATCTTGGATTATACTTGCTTTGACCATAAATAAAGTTGTTAACATTGGAGATAAACCAGTTTTTTCACCTGCCCTCAATAAACTTCTTTCCTCAGAAATCTGCCAATTGTAAAACTTACCTAATTTGTGCAGACCATTGTCAAGTTCATCTCTAATATCAATGAGAACTTCACTTTTTTCATCAATTTCTGCTGTAGCTCTTCGATATATCCCATTTAGAGCTTGTCCGATTAATGCTATTTCATTACTGATTTTTAATAAACTAATTTCTGATATATTTGTTCGTAAAAAATTGATTGTATAAACATCATTAAGGAAATTTTTTGATAAATATATATGGGACAAATCTGTTTCAGGTTTTTTGAACTCCCATTCGGCATATTGAACAGAATCAAGTATTATCTCTTCTTCGCTGGTTTTATTGAATAGTGAAATTACATCAAACAAATCCTTTAGGTGTTCTTCACTAGCAAATTTCACGAAATCGTTTTCAATTTCTTTAGGTCCGAAAAACTTCGCTACTTGAAGAGGAAGGTCATTCTCCCCTCTAAGAATATTTGATATAATCAGATTTATGTGTGATTCATCAGAGTTTTTAGTTGTATCCATCAAGTAATCTCCTAATAATGCTAAATTTGTAATCTAAATGATAAATCCTATTATCGTTTTTCAATTTTTATATAGATTTTTGCTAAATAATAGTTATTTCTAATCAATTATGAAACTTAATTTATTCGCAGGTTAGTTATTATCATGTTCTAGTGCTAGTTTTGCAATTTTCTTGAACATGGGGAATAGATTGGCATTTTCTTTTGCCGATACTTCAAAATATATAGTATCAATTTCTTTTGCGAATTTTTCTCCTTCCTCCTTAGTGACTTCTCTTTTTCCTTCCAAGTCAATTTTATTGCCAGCTATTATAACAGGAATTTTACCGACACCTTCCTCAAGTTTTTCTAGCCAAAAGGTAAGTCTCTGAAAGCTCTCCTTTTTTGTAATATCAAAAATCAATATTGCAGCTACTGATCCTCGAAAATATGTTGGGAGAACTGAGTAGAAACGTTCTTGAGATCCAGAATCACCAATGATAAGTTTGATCTCTTCACCATCAATAATCGTATTCCATATAAGAAAATTAGCTCCTAAAGTAGGTTGATGAGAAACTGGAAAAGAATTTTGCGCTTGACGAAGCGCGATGGATGTTTTTCCTACTCCTGGTTCTCCACAAAGTGAAACTTTGAAGCTTGATTCAGTCATTACTTCTGAACATCTCTTTTTCTCACTTTAAAGCATTATTATAATCCTAAAGGAGAAAAAGAAAACCATTTATACAGATATTAAAATCACTAGTTGACTGAGTATGTCTGAAAGAGAACAATGCGGAGATTATGAAATTTACCTTGACAACGAGGACTGGTGGGTAATCAAGAATTTAATTTCTGGTACTATTTTAGGTAAATTTTTGAAGAAAGAAGATGCTCTTGATAAAATCGCTGCTTTCCTTCAGAGTGATGATGAAAGAACCGAATCCGAATCAGTTTGTTGAGAAAGATGCATTCAAATGATTCATGCTTTCGAATAATTAACAAAAACAACAGATGTCTATTGTTAGATTGTTCAACTCAGATTTTCTGGATTTTGGAACCAAACTCAATTCCAAAGGAACTCATTAATCAACAGCTGAATTTACAAGTTTTAGAGAAGAAAATTTTGAGATCTGATAATTCTTATTTGCAAAAATTAAAAGAAAATGTTGAACTCCTAAGAAAATTGAATTTCTTTGTTCCATTTAAGGGAGGTATCCAGGAAAATAATTCCTGTCAATATTCAGATATAACTCAGATTTATGTGAATCCATCTTTGGACTGCAATTTGAACTGTTGGTTCTGTTACGCAAAAGATGCAAGAAATAAGAACAATTCAAAATTAGATTTTGAAGATATAAGCAAAGTAATTCTACCTATTCTGGATTATAAGAAAGAAAACAGCTTTTCAGATTCTATCGGCTTTTCCATTGGTTTTACAGAGGAGTTAACACTCAATTTTCAACTTTTTAAGCGAATTAAAAGTTTTATAGATAAAATAAAGAACCAATACGAATTTTCAATATTCCTTTTTTTACCTTCAACAAATTTAATGCAAGCTACAGAGGAGTATGTAGATTTTATCAATGATTACAAGCATCTAACTGTTTCTATTGATTTAGACAACAAGAATCAAGTTAACAATGTAGTTCAAAACATGGAGAAATTCAATAGAGATGTTGAAAAACACTTGATCATACCTATTCATTCAAAAATCGATAATATCTATGGCATATACACTAGGTTCTCAAATTATTTTGATTTCATCTCTCTGAGACCTGTGAGAGTTAAAATAAATTCCAAATATCCTTGGACACTAGAAACACTAAGCAATATCAAGATAGAAATTTCTAAATTATTTAAAAAACTGCTCTCATTGGATGATGAAAATCTTCTATCATTTTTTGAAAAAATCGGACCAATTGATTATTTTGTGCGATATTTTCATCGGATTATTGAAAGGCAGAAGCTGAATGAAAGATGCATTGCTGGGAAAACAGCATATGCAATAAATTCGGTTTTGGAAATATCTCCATGTTCAAGTTTGTCTGATTTTGATGGTTTATCAGTTGAAATCTCTGACTTCAATATTCAAGATGCACTTGAAAAATTGAGAAAAAAAATACCCAACTACAAAGGAACAGAGTGCTCAACCTGTTATATTCAAAGTTATTGTCTTGGTCCTTGTATGGATTGGGTTGTTAAATTAGATGATCAAAATCTACTTCATCCAAATAAAATAGAATGCGACTTTAACAAGCATATTGTCAAAGAAACTCTATTTTTCATCTCTGATTTGATTGAGAATAGGAAAGAATCATTTGATCTAATTATCAAAGAAAGAAAATTGAGGAATAGGTTGAACTATCCCTTGGACTTTAATCAGTTTTCGAAGTTTTTTAGTTGAATTAAGGTAACCAGCCAATTAAGGTTGGGAAGTCTGAAGGACTAAATAGAGTAACTTGGAAAGCATAAAGAATTACTAGAAGTATCCAACTTAGAGCAAACCAAATTATCATTGTACCAAATGTTGCATACATCGCTCTTCTTTCAGATATCCCTCCACCTAATACCCATATTATCCAGCAGATGAGAAATATGATTATTCCAAAAGTAATAGCTCCTGCACTTCCAATAAAGTTGAAATTCACACCGAATACCCATGCAAGAGCAGCAACTACAGCCATTATTAAATTCAACCAACTCCATTTCTTAACTTCTCTTCTAAACATAATTGAACACATTATTGCTGCAGCTATGTAAAAGAGAACTGAGTTAATTATTATCACAATTATTATGTGAACACTAGGACTCAATGCCATATCAACTATAAAGACAGTTGAATAAATAAGTTTTATTCAAAAAAGCGTAAACTTAACTAATAAGAAACCTATGTATAGCAACAGATGTTCATTCCACCAAGAAGACATCATCATCAACAAACTTGCACAATTTGCAATCAACAACAGATAATCTCTTCTTCTCTAGGTGTTTGTAAATCATGTCTTGCTAAATATGAATCTGAATCTCAGCATTTTATTAAACAAGCACATTTGCATGCAAGGGAAAAATTTTCTCTTCCACTTTATCCTCCAAAAGGTGATTCCTTCTCCTGTGATTTGTGTAATCATAAATGCAGTTTTTCTGATAATGATCTCAGTTTTTGTGGCTTAAGATACAGTAAGAATGGTAAATTAGTATCGTTATCTACACAGAATTCAGCAACTTTGGATTATTATTTTGATCCTTTACCTTGTAATTGTTGTGCTGCATGGTTTTGCCCTGCTGGAACAGGTAATGGATACCCTGAATATGCTTATAAAAGCGAGAAGGAAGCTGGATATTATAATCTATCAATATTCTTCTATGGATGCTCTTTTGATTGTCTATTCTGTCAAAATAAAAACCATAAGAACGTGAAAATGGGTACAAGAGTATCATCTGAAGAATTAGTTTCAGCATTCAAAAATAACCCTAAGGTTTCGTGTGTTTGTTTCTTTGGAGGTTCTCCTGAACCGCAATTCATTTTTGCTTTGGAGCTGTCAAGAAGAATTGTTGAGATAGCTAAATCTGAAAAAAGAATAACTAGAATCTGCTGGGAATGGAACGGTTTTGGAAATCAGAAATATATTGAACAAGCAGCCCAATTATCTTTGCAATCAGGAGGGAATATTAAATTTGATCTAAAAGCATGGACACCTCATGTTCATAAAGCTCTAACTGGAGTAGATAACAAAAAAGTTCTAGAGAACTTTGAGTTTGTAGCAAAAAACTTCTTTGAAGAAAGGTCTAATTTACCTGTTCTAAATGCAACAACACTATTAGTTCCTGGATATATTGACGAGTACGAAGTAGATAAAATAGCATCTTTCATTTCTAGACTTAGTCCTGATATTCCTTATTCATTGCTGGGT
This sequence comes from Candidatus Heimdallarchaeota archaeon, assembly GCA_023139025.1. Taxonomy (GTDB): domain Archaea; phylum Asgardarchaeota; class Heimdallarchaeia; order Heimdallarchaeales; family Heimdallarchaeaceae; genus UBA460. Next base: position 5,024 of record JAGLOH010000098.1, read on the forward strand.
TTCTATCCTCATTTTGAATTCTCTGATTTACCTTTAACATCCTTAGAACATGCAGAAAAGTGCTATGAAGTTGCATCAGAACATCTTAATAATGTAAATATTGGAAATAAGCACTTACTTAGAAAATAACAAAAGATAACAAAGGTTTAAATTTAGTATTTTTGGTGTTTGTTTTGATATGGCTGCTCCAATAATGTGGATCTTAGGTATAGGAATAGTAGCTGTGATTTTAGTAGCTCTTGCTCTTCTAGCAATTCTGAGGATTTTACATTCTAGTATTGAAAATTACTGGAAAATTTCTCTTATTATTTCAGTCATCGCAGCTCTTGTGGGTGCAGGTGTTGGTTTTTTCTTTTTACTCATTTATATTTATTGGGCTTCTTGAATTTTTAGCCTATCCAGTAAGAAAAAAATGACTTTGGCACAAACTACAATCACTGTTATCTACTCCATAGATAGGTATAATGTTTTTAATTGATGATAAAATGGATGCAATTTGGTATTCATTCTTTTTCTCTATTGAAACTCCTATTCCTTCAATTTGTTTGCTTTTTGACATTGTAACCTGATCAACGTGCCAATGTTTTTTCTTTGTTTTTCTCATATGTCTATGTAATCTAGACGATAACCCACCTGCGCCAAATGCACTTCCAATATAAATGTAATAACCCGGATGCAACTTTACATCTCTCTTTCTAATTTCAATAGAAACTTCTGCTTTGATTCGAATGAATAGAATGTAGGTTCCTTGTAAACCTGTTGTAAAATTAATGACTGGTCCGGGAAGAATATCTATCCCTCTTCTAATTCTAGTGCTTTCTCATCTTCTCCAATAATATGAAAGAATAAGCCAATACCTTTTATATCAAAAACCATCTGTTGATTTGAGGAGAAAATATTTGAGATTCAAATATTTGTTTCTTGCATTAATTATGATTTTTTCTTTAGCCCTAAGCGTTAACTCCTCTTATTATTCTGATGATTTACCCATTCTATATACTCAAATAACACAGATTAGTTGGCCTCCTAATTATGATATTGACACTTATTCATTTGGTACCTATACAAAATTTCTCTTTGAAACAGATTATGAGATTATAAATAATGGGTCAAAAATTACTGTCACAGTGCATCGAGCTCCATATTTCATACCTATGATGAATGCGAGTCTAGTTGATTCAAGTTTAAATCCTGGTATTAGTTATGTCTTTGTTTATCCTGTATATGATGCTGTTATTAAGGAAGGAATTAGCAAAATATCTTCAGGGATTTCTTTTTCTGTGGGAGATTATTCAAATCAGTCTTTTCCATTAGGAAATTACACTTTTTGGTTTGATGCTCCAGACTTAAAATATGATCTTCAACTAATACCATTTTATACAACCATTAATATTACAGAGAATCAGGTTATAATCACCCATCAAGGTACAAATGAAAAAATAATCTTTCCTGAACAAACTACTGAAATTAGTTTTAGCTTTATATCAAGCTTAACAGTTCTTATTATTCTTATTAGAAGAAAAAGAAGAAAATAAGTTTTTTCTAATTTGAATTGATTGCCAAAAAATGGCTTTCACATTTATTTTTACAATCGCTATTCCCTATTCCAGGAATTGGTGAGAATCCATCAATTTTGCTCAATAATTTGTATAATTCGCACTCTTTTTTCTGATTAATGGATATTGCTATTCCAATTATTTCACTTGCTTTGTGCATTGTAACTTGATCTATATGCCAATGTTTCTTTTTTTGTTTCCTTACATGCCTATGTAAGCGCGATGCTAACCCTCCAGCACCAAAAGCACTTCCAACATAGATATAATTTCCTTTTGTAAGCTCAATGGGTTGCTTTCTTCTGACGATTGTAATGTCTTCAGAGATATGAATAAATAGTAAGTATGTACCATATAACCCTTGAGTAAATTCTATTAGGGGACCTGTAAGAATAATTATCCCTCTTCTAATTCTAGTGCTTTTTCCCAATAATCTAGTGCTTTTTCTTCTTCTCCAAGATCTTCTGAAATATCTCCAAGCATTCTATATAATCTGGCTTCTGTTTTGTTATATCGCAATGCATCTTCTAGATAGGCGTTTGCTTTATCATAGTCTTTCGATGCCCAGGAAAGAGAAGCGAGTGACATTGATGCTTCTAAGAAAGATGGATCTCTGCTTAAACATTCTTCATAATACAGTATGGCCTCTTCAATATTAGCTAAGGAAGCATAGATGTTTGCCAAATTAAAAAATCCTAGCACATTATCAGGATCCAATTCAATAACTTTTGAGAAGGAATCTATTGCTTGTATAAAATCTTGTTTTGCTTCCAAAGTCTTCCCTAGTTGAAACCAGGCTTGCAAATCTTCTTCATTGATTTTAGTTACTGATCGAAAATAATCTTC
>JAGLOH010000099.1 GCA_023139025.1 Candidatus Heimdallarchaeota archaeon
AAAGAAGATCGTGATGAAAACATTCGCAGAGTAGGTTTCGTAACACATTTGCTATCTAGAAATGGTGTAATTGCAATGATGGCTAACATCGCACCATATAGATCAGTTCGCGATGAAATTCGTCAAAGAATAGGCAACTTCATGGTAGTCTATGTCAATGCATCTTTGGAAGCTTGTGAAGAACGTGACCTTAAGGGCTTATATGCTAAGGCTCGAGCTGGGGAAATCAAAGGTTTCACTGGAATCGATGACCCTTATGAAGAACCTCAAGCTCCTGAAGTTATTTGCAACACAGATGATGAAACTATCGAAGAAAGTGTCCAAAAGGTTCTTGACAAAATGGAAGAATTAGGGTATATTAAACCCATAAAAGTCTATGAACCCAATTAAAATTAGGTGGTTTTTTCCACTATTTCTTTTCTATTCTAATTTTCCCCTTACGTTCCCCATTGTAATGCTGTTGAAATAACTGTAAAAATTACAATTAGTAACAGGACTACTCCCACTATGTAAGAAACATATTTTGTTTTTAGTTTCCCTTTCAACCAATGACCTATTACAACTCCAATAGACATTCCAACTACTAGTGATAGTACAATCCACCAATCAATTGCAATTGAACCTTCAACGATATAGGTTATAGCACCTGCTGTAGCTTTAATCACAATGATAAATAAAGAAGTTCCTGAAGCTAGTAGAGGATCTAATCCAAAGAAAATGATGAATATTGGTACTTGTATCCACCCTCCACTTACACCAAAAAGCCCTGCTATTAAACCTAGAGTAAGACCAATTAAGACAGCTATTGGCAGACTTACCTCATATGATTTATCATTTCGTCTTACATTTATAATAGGTTTTAATGAATTGATTTTCTTCCAGATAATCATACTTTTACTTGTATCATCATGTTTATCTGTACCATTTTTATTTCTTCTGGCAGTAATAATGATGATTCTAATACCAAAAATTGAGGCTACTACACTTATGAAGATAACTATGATTATTTCAGGTATTTGTCCTAAGCTTAGTGCACCCAAGAATGCACCTATCGCTGAAGGAATTCCAAAAACAATACCCATTTTGAAATCTACTTCGTCTCTCCTCCAAGCACCAAATGAACCAATAATTACAGGGATAATCATTGCAATTAATATAGATGCAACAGATACTGCTCCTTCAATATCAAAGAGTAAAATCAATGAAGGGACAAGGAAAACACCTCCTCCAAAACCCGCTATGTTTCCTATGATAGCGATAACTAAAGCTAACAATCCTATCAACACGAGTTGAAGAACTATTTCCATCAACTTGATTTAAAGAACTTGTTTTTAAACCTACTGCATGTACTTAAAAATAGCCTATTCTTTATCTTCAATCATCTTTTTCAGCCTTGTAGCAACATTCTTTAGTGAATTACCCCTAAAGAAGTAATCTGTATCAAATTCTGTTTCTTTTATTTTCTTTATTTTCTTAACTAAATCATCTACATCTGAGAATTTTTCCGCTACTTTGGACTTTAGTAGATCTTCCATGTAATCGATTCCAAAATAATCGAAAAGTAAGGTTTTTACACCAAAGAAAAGTCCTTCAAATAGAGCTGTGGAGTTTACTCCGACTTGTATTTCTGATTCTGCAAACAGCTCATACAAACCTTTTCCTTCATGATCTACAACTTCAATTCCTGATTTAAGTAACCAAGGAAATTCTTCCTTCCAGGTATTTACTTCATTAGGATGTAACTTGTAAATGACCTTATACGCTAGATTTTCCACTTTGTTTAATTCAACTGCAACCTTAGAAAGATGTATCCCAACCCATGGTTGAGAAATGAATACAATTTGCTTCTTCTTCTCAATTCCTTCATATTTTTTCTTTGAAATTTCAAGATCTGGAAACCCAATACTAAATATTTTATCTTTCTCAATTGGATAAGTAATGCTTTCTTTCCAGTAATCTCCGAAAGCAAAAATATAATCTGGGAAGGTTTTCTTTGTTCTATGTTCTTCAAAAGAATACCCCACATGATATCTGGTTACAACACCATGTTGTATCTCTACAACAGGAATTCCCTTTTCTTTGCATGCTTCGATGAAATTCTCTTTCCCATAACTACACACAATAAGAATCAGTTGAGGTTGCACTTTTTTCAAAATTTTTCGATAGTAAGGAAGGCTTCTTTTTCTTACAACTAGATTATTGTGGACAATTTCCACCAAATCTATGGATCTATTGAATTTAGAATTAAATGCTTGAGATATTTTCCTTAAGTAAATGATTTCTTCATCTGTTAGATTTACCTTAGCTATTTTGAGATATCTCTTTAAATCAATCATCAAATCTATGTATGTGAAATATCTTAGATTTTTAGTTTCAGCAGGAGTTCTGAAATTAAACTCAAAATCACCTTCAATAGAAATTGAAGAGTAGATCATTTTATTGATGATGTGATCTGTATAGATATCCCACCATTTACCATTTTCTTTCAGCTTCCTTCTAGAACTACTCAAAACAAGTATTGTCTTTTTTTTAGCTAATAACGGATTAAGATTGAATTGGAAGAAAACTTTGAGATAGTTACGTATTTTCCTTAAATAGAAAACAAATTTTTTCTCTTTTTTCCTTTCTATTCTTTTTTTTCGTTTTATTTTCCCTTCAGCTAATTTGATTGTAATTGCTCTAAAAACTGCAAATCTAACCCTTTCCCAAAAGAAAACTCCATCTATTTTAGCGTTGAATAGAGAAAACTCATCTTCAAACTTTAGAAATTCTTCATAAACAGATTTGAGGGATAGTACAGATTCGCTCATTGTATCCGTTTAGATGAGTGCTGAAATCTTATAAAAGATTTTTGTCGTATAGTGTGCTAGTCAGAAAAACAACATATTATTGAATAAATTTAAAAGATAGCCCAAGAACAGAAATTTGTAATGAAATTCTTTGCAATGAATTCAGATGAAGCAGCTAAAGCTCTAGCAAATCGTGATTTAACAATTGCCGTCTTTGGAATGGGTAAAATGGGATTACCAATCGCAGTTACTTTTTTGGAAGCGGGTTACAGTGTTGTTGGAGTAGACATTAACAAAGAACTTGTTGATCTATTGAATCAAGGAGTAGCTTCAGTTACTGGGGAACCAGGCGTTGAAGAAGGAATTAGGAAAGCTTTTAATGAGAAGAAGTTTTTTGCAACTTTATCAACTGAAGAAGCTCTTGTCTCAGCAGACATCATTGTAATTATTATTCCTATTATTGTTGACGACAATAAGCAACCCAAATTGGAACCATTAACAAATCTAATGGAAGAAATAGGCAAACATCTCATAAAGGGGCAGCTTATCATACAGGAAACGACTTTACCCATCGGAACAACAGAGAGAGTTCTCAAACCTATTTTAGAGGAAAAATCTGGATTGATTTGTGGAGAAGATTTTGGCTTAGGATTCTCCCCTGAAAGAACATACAGTGGTAGAGTAATAGCTGATATAATTACAAACTATCAAAAAATAGTTGGAGGTGTAGATACTCAAAGTACTGAAAGAATCGCTTTATTCTATGAAACCTTTGTTGAGAAGGGAGTTATTAAAATGAGCTCTGCTACAACAGCTGAGGCAGTAAAGGTCTTCAAAGGTGTCTATAGAGATTTGAACATTGCAATTGCTAATGAGTTAGCTCGTATAGCAGAAAAGATTGATGTTAATTTCTATGAAGTAAGAGATGCTGTAAATTCTGAACCTGCTGGGAACATTCTTATGCCTGGTGCTGGAGTTGGTGGGCATTGTATTCCTGTTTATCCCCATTTCTTGCTTCAAAATATTAGAGATTTAGGTATAGATTCAGAGTTTATTGTTTCTGGAAGAAAAGTAAATGCTGATATGCCACAACATGTTGTAGAAAAAATCAATGAAGAACTTCTAAAAATTAACACAGATTTAGAAAAATCAAAAATCGTCCTTTTAGGATTAGCTTACAGAGGAAATGTCAAAGAGCATAGATACTCACCAACTATTGATATTATTAAGAATCTTAAGAATACTAACGCAAATGTCTGGTTGCATGATCCATTATACACTAAAGAAGAACTAAGGACAATAATTGATGTAAAAACTGAGGAAGATCTTCAATTAATTCTGAAGGAAGCAGATTGTGTGGTTCTCCTTGCAGATCATTCAGCATATAAATCAATCACTCTTCAGGAAATTGACTCTCTCACAAATTCTCCTTACATCTTTTTAGATACTAGAAATATTGTTACTGAAAAATCAACAGAAAACAGAAAAATCGTAAAGATTGGGATGTAGATTTCCGATTCACTTTCATTTTGATGAATAGATTTCCTTCTTCAGATTATAATTGTCAAAAAGTATTTCTACTTCTTGTTTAATTTTAAGATTATCACTTTCAAGAATGACTTTTTCTGGTTTATCTATCCCGAAAAACAACCTTATCATTATCTCTAAATCTATGAACGCTGAGAGAAAGAGCTCTAAATGACTTTTTCTGTTAAAAAGATCTTCATACAGTTTTCTTATTACTTCTTTGTTCAACAAATTCCAAATGAAGCAGTTTTCATCTACGAGAATCTGATTGATAAATTTATAATAACTGCCTTCTTCTTCTGTCCATTTGTAAATAGGTGAAGAGGATTTAGGAACAATCGAGACACCTAATTTCTTCTCAAACCACCTAACAACCTTAAGCGCATTTTGAACGATTTTTAGTCTTTCGAATTTAGATGAAGTTGTTGGTAATGCAGCTATTTCTTCATCCAACACCCCTATAACATCCAATTCAAAATTTCTTTTCTCTCTTAATTCATATGGAATTTTGACATAAGTGCTAAAAATTTGAGGATGGTAGAATGGTAGAACAGTTGTTCCAAACACTTCAACAGTTTTTGGACCTCCTACGGCATATTTTCTCCCCCTTGTCAAAGCCAGAAGACATTCAACACTCATTCTCTCGTCTTCAACCTCCCATAGAAGATCAGCATGTTTCTTTAATTCTGGAATTATGCTCCGCTTGAGTATATTCTTTTCTTTAGCTATTTTTTCAAATACTTTGGGGGGAAAGAAATAATTGTGCAACTGCATAGCTTTAAGTAATGAATATGCAGAATCTCTTTGCAAATTTTTATTTCTTATACTAGTGAAGAATTCTCCTCCTAATTGCCCATCTCCTACGTATCCATCAATATAGAGATTGTTCTTAGTTTCTACCTCTTCTAGGAAACTAACCAATCTTGATGCTATATGAGTAGATATTCCTTCACAGTACCACATATGCTTCAGAGAATCTTTAATTGTGTCCTCAACATCTATTATTCTTGTCATATGTTCAACATCTAGTCGATCTGCAACTTTCTTTGCATTTGTTACATTCAATCCTTTATCAGAATAATCAAAGGTTATTCCTTTGCATTTCTTTCTTAAATCATCTTCAACTGATGTTATTAACATTCTAGAATCCAACCCTCCAGACAGCAAGAAATAGTTATTTTCATTTCGTTTATTAAGAAGTATATTGAAATATTTCTCAAACAGTTGTGCTTGTTCTTCAACTATTTTCTTATATGACTCTTTGTCCATTTCCTCGTATTTTGATGGAAAATCATATTTAATTTCACTATTTTCTAAGATTATTTTTTCTATTTTCGAATAGTCTATTTCTTCTAAATCCAAAGTAATGGTTTTATTGTAGGGTAGAAGTTTTATTTTCTTGAAAAAAGTCTTCATCCCTAGTATACAATGAGAAAAAATGTATTCCATCAGCGCATCATAATCAAGATGATTGAGTAATTCCTTTTCATTCTGAAGAATGTATTTCATTTGTGAGGAGATATACAAATTGCCATTATTATACGCCAAATAGATGTAATCTGTTCCCAACGGGTCAGACGAAATAATAACTCGTTTATTTTCCATATCAACCTTTATGTAAGGTTGGATTTGTTCTGAAAATGATTTCACTGATTTGGGATCTTCCATTAAATCAAAATGCTTCAAGTTATTTGGAGTAAAGAAATAGTTCTTATCTTCTATTTCCAAAGAATAGTTTTTATCATCAAAATCACCTATGAGAATCTGTATTCCTTCATTTTCTATTATTTTTCTATTCTCCATAAGGGAAGGAAGAATCGCAACTGTTTCATTCAGATTCTTCTTTTCTGATGAAAGAACAAAAAGGAAATTTGTCATTGTGGAGCTTGAAATAGCATATTATTAAAACTTTTTTGAAAAACTGTCTTAGCGCTTTGAAATCGGTTTAAGAGGAATACTTATTTGTCTTTATTCAGAAAAATTGATAGGTATAGACACAAACAGCTAACAGAGTGTAACGAAATGAAACTATTGCTTATATCCTATGTATCCCCAGCAGATAAGATTACTGGTGGGTTTAGACCCGCAAGTTTCACAAAATTCTTTCCTGAAGCAGGCATTAATGTCTCTTTTCTAACTTCTCACCCAGATATTCTAAAAAACAAAGAAATACTTGAAAAATATAATATTCAATCAGTCGAACTCGTAAGGCAAATTAGAATTAGAAACATAGGATATAAGTTAAAAATTCTAGCTTTGATGGAAACTCTGAAGCTTGATACTCTATTCTTTTTTCCGGATATCTTCAGATTCTGGAATAGAAGAGCAGGAAAAAGAGCTCAACAGATGATAGATAGAGAGAAGATAGATGCAATTATTGTTACTGGTCCTCCTCATTCACCCTATTATATGGCATATAAACTTGCGAAAAAAAACAGTTTACCTCTGATTGTAGATTACAGAGATCCTTTAACTGGGAGTCCTTTCATGTACTTTCCACCTATCATCAAACAAATAGTTCGAAGAAAGGAAAGAAAAATAGTTAATTACGCTAAACTTGTAATAACTGTTGGAGAGGAGTGTTCTGCTCTAATCACTAATTCATTAAAATTGAAAGATAAGGAAATTCATGTAATCTATAATGGCTTCTTTGAAGAAGATAGACCTGATTTAACAGTTGAAAAAAGATCCAAATTCACAGTATCCTATTTCGGGCATTTTTACATACTTAGACAGAAAGGATTTGAAGCTTTAGCGGCTGGAATGAGAAGGATGATAGATAAACACAATTTATCCCCAGAGGATATTGTTCTTCAATATGCAGGCAAGATTTCAAGAAAGACTCTACAAAAAATATTGGATGGTTCTAACATGAAAGACTATTTCAATGATTTAGGTCTTCTATCAGGAGATACTCTCTTCAAAGAGATAAATCAATCAACTTTGAACGTAGTCCTTGTTCCTCCTAAAACGACTTACACTCTTCCTACAAAAATATATGACTACGCATTTTGTAACTCTCACATTTTCCTTGTAGGTGAAAAAGGAGAAGTGACTCGATGGTGCGAAAAAGTAGATCAAATATATACTCAAACTACCA